>NZ_JACJRC010000036.1 GCF_014697025.1 Alkalinema sp. FACHB-956
GAGCTGGATGGGTTGAAGCGCAGGTTTACTCACAGATTCAATCTCTAGTCCCTAATAGAATGCTAAATTAACTGCTTTTTCTGGATTCTTGTAAAAACTCTCTATTTTTTTAAGCCTGAGTAGTTACGATCTGATTTTATTAGACTTGAGCTTGCCAGATGTCGATGGCATTACCCTCTGCCGCCAACTCCGCACCACTGGCAACCAGACTCCGATTCTAATGCTTACGGCCAAGAATAGTCCCTACGATCGGGTGGCGGGGCTAGATGCAGGAGCCGATGATTACCTCAGTAAACCGTTCCATGAAGCTGAACTCTTAGCCCGGATTCGGGCTTTGTTACGACGACAGCAAGCCTCAAAGCCCTCGTTGTTGCAATGGGAACGGCTACAAGTTGATGTGGATGACCGAACGGTGTTATATGACAGCGTGCCGATTCACCTCACCCCCAAGGAATACGGCATTTTGGAAATGTTATTGCAGTTTCCCCGGCGCATTTTTAGTCGATCGGCCATTTTGGATCAGGTGTGGGGTCTGGACACCGTCTCTGGAGAACGAGCCGTCAATACACAGATTGGCGGACTCCGGCAAAAGCTCAGAGCCGCTGGCATCAGCTTCGAACTGATTGAATCCGTTTATGGACTGGGCTACCGCCTCTTGCCCCCTCCGTCGCCCTCCGATCCGCCATCAGAGCCTAGCGTTCCGGCAGAGGGGGGATCCTCGCGATCGAAGCCTGCACGGCGATCGCAGAAAACTCCGGCCCCTGCCCGTCCCTCCGTGGAAGCTGAGATTCAAGCCAAAATGGCCCAAGCCTGGGCGATGTTTCAAGAGACACTGCCCCCCCGCCTAGCCCAATTGGAGAGGGCGATCGCGCAGTGGAGCCAGGGCACGCTGACACTAGAAGTCCGCCAACAGGCCCAAGCCGAAGCCCATCGTCTCATTGGATCTTTCGGATCCTTAGGATTTCCCCAGGGCTCGGAACTGGCCCGCAGCTTAGAAACAGCCCTCCAGTCCGATCGTCCCTGCGATGCAACCCTGGCTCAGCAAGTTTCCGAGACCCTTCAGACCTTAGAACAACAGCTAGCCGCCTATACTGCCAGGCTCAATCAAGACACCTACGCCGGAACCCAACCGCAACTCCCCCTTGCCAGTCCCACCGGAGAGACCATTCTGGCGATCATGACCCAGGATCGGCAATTGCTGACCACGATCGAGCATTTTTCTCCCCTGAGTGCTTGGCAAACGGTGTTAGTGGCCAACCTCAGTGACATCCATCAACTGCTGAAGCAACAACTGCCCTTGGTGAGCATCCTGGATTTCGCCATGGCTCCCGAAGCCGAAGCCATCCAGGTCTTGAATACGCTCACAAGCCAACGGGTGCCCGTGGTGATTCTGCTAGACCAAGATGCTTCTCTGCAATCTCCAATTGATCGCTTACAGCAACGGGTTTACCTGACTCGGTTGGGGGCAAGGGCGATTGTCAGCCGACCGATCGAGCCTGCCATGCTTTTGAAAAGTTTGACCCAGGCGATCGAAGCGACCCCGGATCCCGATGCCCAAATTTTGCTAGTGGATGATGATCCCCAGGTGCTGGCCACCATTGCCACCCTGCTGGAACCCTGGGCACTCCAAGTCACGCCCTTAGAGAATCCAAAATATTTTTGGGAAATTCTCAATACTTGCAACCCTGATTTATTGATTTTAGATATCGAGCTACCTGAAATTAGTGGCTTTGATCTCTGTCGGGTGGTGCGGAGTGATCCGGATTGGGTGGACTTACCGATTATCTTTTTGTCTGCCCACACCGATCGGGCCACTGTTACACAGGTCTTTAGTTTGGGGGCAGATGACTATGTGAGAAAACCGATCGTGGAGCCGGAGCTCATCGCACGCATCTTGAATCGCCTGCGCCGATCGCCCAGTCGCGATCGGTACCCATAGGAGTAGCCCCAGCAGCCCCCACCGTTGTCAATTGCACCTTGAACCCTGTCGGGATGATGGGAGAGGAGATCCCCAGATTCCCTAAACCTTTTGCAAAGAGGTTTGCTGGATCGTTGTAATCACTTCCAGCAACTGAAACAGCCGGAGCGGTTTTTTTAAATAGGCCGTCGCGCCTAACTGTAGAGTCTGTTGGTGATTCTCCTCATCCATTTCAGCAGTCAGGAAAATAAATGGAACCTGTGCCAGAGTCGGATCATTACGGATAGCGTTTAACACGCCATAGCCATCCAGTTCTGGCATATTGATATCACAGATAATCAGATCAGGGTGATGTTGCTTGGCAAGTTGCAATCCCTGCATCCCATCTTCAGCGCGGATGGGTAAAAAACCAATATCAGTCAAAATTTCGGCTAAAATAGCTTGAAATTTTTCGTCGTCATCAATCAGAAGAACCGTTTGATTCACGCACAAATCATTTTGAGTCACGTACATTACCGAATTCAACGTTTTGGTTAAACTACTTTGATCAAGCTCAAATCTATAATGAACGCTTCACTTAGAGCTACACATCATCCACTTGCATTATCCATGTAAAATACATCATCCACCGGCACCTGACTGGGGAAACACCAGGATTCCGTGAGTACAGCAACTCTGATGAGCGGAGTAAACGGAGAGTTCTTGACTGGAAAGCTTTACTTTGTAGCCGTATTGGTTAGGCTAATTTGCTGGAGCTTAACTTAATTTGCTGGGGCTGATTTGCTAGAGCTGATTTGTGTAGAAATGTGAGGACGTCTCAACCCAGTGAAAAAACAAACAGATTGACTAGATTGTAGATTTTCCCTGCTAGAGAAGAAAGGCTTGGAATCCGACTGTGTAGCTCATTAGAAGCATACTCATTTACCTTCATCCCTCAGCATAGCTTTAAAAAATCAGGAAATTGTAAGGTTTTTCACTTTTTTCATGCCTTGTTATCCACTTCTACAAACTTCCCCTTGGTCACTGGGCGCACAGAAGGAACTACAGAAGTAACTGACGCCCATGGGGAACCGGGCCCTAGCTTATCATGGAACAAAGACTCCAGACAGAAGGGCTGACAGTCATGTCCCAGCGATCATTCCAACAAGCACCATTTGAAACTTTCATTGAATCTGCCCATCAGCGTCTTGCGAACTTGTTACATCGGGTGCACATGCTAGAACAGGGTGGAGAAATGACTAACTTGGTCATGGAGACCGTTGGGGAAGTTGCGATTACCCTAGAAGAGCTGGAAGGATTGGCCCACAAATTACGGCAATATAATCAGGAATTAATTCAAGCACGACAATCCGTAGAACAGGAACGACAACGCTATCAGGATTTATTTAACTTTGCCCCCGATGGTTACCTTGTCACTAATGAATTAGGCCATATTCAAGAAGCTAACCAAGCCACTGCTAATTTATTGCGGGTCTATCCAGAAGATTTATTGGAGCGATCGCTGGCGACCTTTGTACATCCAGCGGATTTACCCATCTACGATCGAGTCTTTCAAAGATTACGGCAAGTGGGTCAAGTCCAAGGCTATGAATTGCGAATTCATCGTGCGGAGAATCCCCATAGCAACCCCGTGGAGAACCAACGGGAACATCCAACTGACAACCCAACCCCTCCTCAACCCGAGCACTGGGTTGAACTAAGTGTTGCAGTGATCCAGAGTCAAGACGGAACGGGACGATCGCTGCGGTGGTTAATGCGAGACATCACCGATCGTAAACGGATGGAATTTCAACTGAAAACCTCCTCCATCCATTTGAAGGACATTCTGAACCATGCCAGCGCAGCCATTCTCAGTTTTCGAGGATTTCTCAACAACACTTGGCATATTGACTATTGCTCCGCCGGATGTGCAGCCTTATTTGGCTATACCTCCGATGAAATGATTGCCGATCAGACCCTATGGGGCAATCGCGTCCTTCCCGAAGATTTGGCAGAGATCGTCCCTGCCATTTTTGAGAGTCTCCGCAAGGACAACGCTGGACAAGTGGACTATCGCTTTCGTCGGAAGGATGACACTTTAAAATGGATGAATGCTAACTTTACGGGCCGCTGGGATGAGGCAGAACAATGTTGGTTTGGCACGGGAGTGTTGACAGATATTACCGATCGCAAACAGCTAGAACTCCAACTACAGAAGTCTACAACTCAACTCAGTGCCATTCTGGATAATGCGATCGCCTCCATTTTTCAGGTGCGGGTCTATCCCAACTTTGAGTTGCAATACGACTATCAATCTGCTGGGGCAGAAGCGGTCTTTGGCTATACGGCGGAAGAATTGATGGCCGACAATTATCTATGGATGTCGCGGGTGCATCCGGAAGATTGGGCGAACCGCTTAGTCCCCGGTTTTCAGGATGTTTTCTCGGAGCGATCGAACACGATCGAGTACCGCTTATACCGCAAAGATGGGGAACTGCGATGGCTCACGGTTACCTTTGCCTCGCGCCAGGATGAAGCCGCAGGCTGTTGGATTGTCACTGGCATCAGCACTGATATCACCGCTTTCAAAGAAGCCGAAGCCTCCCTCAAAAAAAGTGAAACCCTCTATCGCACCTTGGCCAGCCATTTTCCCAATGGAGCCGTTTGTTTATTTGATGGAGATCTTCGATTCACCCTAGCCGATGGATTGGGTCTGGTGGAAGCAGGCTTATCCAAAGAACAATTGGAAGGCAAAACGATTTGGGAGGCCCTCCCTGCAGATTTTGTCGCTCAGGTAGAACCCTTTTATCGATCGGCCTTAGCGGGTAAAACCACAACGACAGAGCTGATGTTTGGTGCAGCAACCTATCAGGCGTACCACCTGCCTATCACCAATGATTGTGGTGAGATCATTGCAGGAATGGTCATGACTCAGAATATTACCGATCGCAAACGTCGAGAGGAACAGTTACGTCTGTTGGAATCAGTTGTTACGAATATTCACGAAGCAGTCATTATTACAGAAGCGATTGATACAGAAGCGATCGATACAGAAGCGATTGAGACATCGGCAATTGATACAGAAGCGATTGATACAGAAGCGATCGAACCCATCGTGGATGAAACAGCTACATTACATCCAGGCTTATCCGTAGAAAATGCTCAGTCTTTAGAAGAATCGTCAATGCAGTCCCACGCTAGCAATTCCCAAGCTGGGAATTCCCAAGCTGGCAATTCCCAAGATAATAATCCCTATCCTCCCCATCACCGGATTGTATATGTCAATCCAGCCTTTAGCGCAATGACGGGCTATTCCGCCGCAGAGGTTTTGCAGAAAACACCCCGATTTTTACAAGGGCAATGCACAGATCGCCAAGCCCTCGCCCAACTGAGATTGGCTCTACAATCAGGACAACCAACCCAGTTAGAATTTATCAACTATCGCAAAGATCATTCGCAATTTTGGGCCGATCTCAGCATGGTTCCGATCTATGGATCTGACGATCGCCTGAATTATTGGGTTTCGGTACGCCGCGATGTCACCGATCGCAAACAGGCAGCCACAACTTTGCAACAACTCAATGAAGCCCTAGAACAACGAGTTCAGGAACGGACACAAGCCCTGCAAGAAAGTGAAGAACGATTCCGTCATGCCTTTGACCATGCAGTAACTGGCGTTGCCCTTGTGGCCTTAGAAGGTCGTTGGCTCAAGGTCAATCCTGCCCTATGCCACTTACTGGGTTACAGTGAGCATGAGCTGCAACAATTTGATTGTCAGGATGTTTTGCATCCCGATGATTTCCATTCCTATTCCCTAATTCTGCACCAGTTAATTTCCGACGAAATCACTAGTCACCAATCGGAACACCGCTATCGCCACAAACAAGGCTATGACCTGTGGGTGATTTGTAGCCTTTCCCTGGTGCGGGATAGCCAAGGGCATCCCCTCTACTTTGTGAAACAAATCCTCGACATTACCGAGCGACGGGCGATCGATCAAATGAAAGATGAATTTATTGCCATTGCCAGCCATGAACTCAGAACCCCCTTAACCTCCATGCGGGGCTCCTTGGGGTTGGTGGCCTCCGGCGTTTTAGATGATGACCCTAAGATGGCTCGGGAGTTGATTCAAGTCGCGATTAACCAAAACGATCGACTGACTCGTTTAGTGAACGACATGCTGGATCTGGAACGGCTCGATGCTCGAACGGCAGTTTTGCAGCTCCAACCCTGTGCCGTGACAGCGCTGGTTCAACAGGCGATCGAAACCGTCTATCCCCTGGCAGAAGAAGCCGCGATCGCCTTCCACTGGCAACCGGCGGAGTTGCAAGTTCAGGCCGATCCAGACCGAATTGTTCAAGTACTGGTGAATCTTTTAGGCAATGCCGTCAAGTTTTCTCCGTCCCAAACCACCATCACCATTCGCGTCACCACAGCGTCCCACGCTTGCAACGCCCATCTGCTCGATCGATCAAGTAGACAATCGCAACTCTCTCAGAATAGACAATCGAACAGCAAGTCATCGCAAAACAGGCCACCACAAAACAGGCCATCGCAAAACCAGGAATTCCAGCCAGCCGATCCGCCTCCCGTCTATGGATTATTTTCGATTCAAGATCAGGGGCGAGGCATTCCTGCTGATAAATTAGACATGATTTTTGGGCGATTTCAGCAGGTAGATTCTTCCGATTCCCGCAATGCAGGAGGAACGGGGTTGGGGTTAGCCATTTGTCAAAAAATTGTTCAGCAACATACCGGAAAAATTTGGGCCAGCAGTACGCCTGGGCAAGGCAGCACGTTTTACTTTACATTGCCTCTAGCGACCCATTCCCCCTAAGAACCCATTACCTTGAGCGACCCATTCCCCCTAGCGATCGTAAAGCCCGATGGCAGCCCTTCGCAATGTAGTGCAGAAATGATACTCAGTACAGGAATGATATTCAGTGTGGGAATGTCATTCAGTGCAGAAATGTCATTCAGTGATGCAATCTTTGCTCGGAAGTGATTAGGATAATGGAATGGCTACTTCCGATCGATCCCCTTTACAACGCGGAATGCCAATAGGAATGTCTTTATCATGTCTTCCCCATCCCCCTCGGCTAATCTCCCCAAAACGATTCTCGTTGTTGAAGACGAAGCAAGTCTTAGATTGGTGATTCAAATTACATTGGAGCGATTGGGGGGCTGGAGTGTTCTGACTGCGGCTTCGGGGCGGGATGGGGTATCCCAAGCGCAACAGGTGCATCCCGATGCCATCTTGCTGGATGTGATGATGCCCGATATGGATGGACTGGAAGTACTGCAACAATTACGATCGCAGCCCCAAACTTCTCGGATTCCTGTGATCCTGCTCACTGCAAAAATCATGCCGATCAGCAGGGAAGAGCAAACACAGTTAGGTGTGTCTGGTATTATTGCTAAACCCTTTGACCCTTTACAGTTATCCCAACAGGTTGCAAAATTTCTACATTGGTAGTAAATTTATTGAAAGATCGGTCTTAGCAAACGGTCTTACCGAACGGTCTTAGCAAACGGTCTTACCGAACAGTGTGCACCTGAAATCCCAAGCAGATCGGGAGGGGAAGAGGGGAAATGGGTTACCTAGCTTGATCTCAGCTTGATTCCATAGAGAAAACTCAACAGCCAGGGCTGGGATCAGTTATTAACGCAATGAGTCACGATCGCAAAATTATTCTTCGATCGTGACATCCTTACAATTTCCTGACTTTCTTGATCTAACCTTGCAAAGTAACGCGTCTACACCCAAGTCAACCCACAATCAGCACCCAGTCAACTCAACTTTTTACGCTAAACAACTACCCCGAAGACATTCCTGAAGACAGTCTGTTCAGCAATTCCTGCCTAACACTTTCTGTCTGACGATCCTTGCCTCCTTTCCCATGGTGTTCCCTGAAGTTACGCGGAAGTCGATTCCGGTTCTGTGGAGGAAGCTCGGTGAGTGGTGAGTTTAGCATTGAGGATCCACTGATGGCCGAATTTGAGAGGATATTCATCCTTAATTTGAGAGGATATTCATCCTTAACCGGTAATCCATCGGCACCGGAGGACGTTTTTCCTGGTAACGCGCCCAGCAGAACACACTGGCTTATGGATTGAGGGGGGGCCTCGATCGTCAATCAGGATTTGAGTGTAGTTGCTTATGTCAAAGGATCTTGCAACCTAGTGTTGTGATGTACGGATACGGATTGAGGTAGTGATGAATTACGGTTTAATCCCTTGTCTGGCACAAGCCGAACCATTTTTAATGCAATTCGAAGTTCTCAATTCATTGCACCTTGGCATTTTTGTTGTTTCCCAAGATTTACAACCGCTTTATCTCAATGAACAGGCCGATCATCTGTGTGAGACTTTGTTTAAGTCTGCGCCCGATCGCTTGCCTCAGGATGTGCTGGTGGCTTGTCAGGAATTTCTGAATTTGGGAACTCCGCAGGTGCCGTTGGTGGTTGAATATCAGCCAAGTTTGATCCAATGGGTGAGATTACATATTAGTTTGATGAAGGGCGCACCCAATCAGGAAGCGCTGTTGCTTGTGGTGGTGGAAGACTGCTGCGAAGTGGAGTTACATCGGGATCAAAAAGCCTACGGTCTGACGAAGCGGGAAGCGCAGGTGTGGATGCTGCTGCGATCGCAGTGCACCTACCAGGAAATTGCAGATCAGCTCAAAATTAGCCTGAATACCGTGAAGACCCATGCCAAGAATGTCTATCTGAAGCGGCGGGAATTTGTAAAGCAAAAGCCAGACAATTTATTGCGACTTCCAGAGATGTCGCCGTTAATGCTGGCGAAGTGAGGGGATCAGTCCGTGAGATAGGCGGGGAAGGTGAGGATCGGGATGGGATGCTGAATTTTGCCACAGAAGGACGGGGGTCTTGTACGATCGAAGTGCGAGTCTAACGTGATTCTTTCGTACACCTACCGAGTTCACCTCAGCCAGTTTTACCATGATCTCCTCCTCCGAACCGATTGTTTACCAGGGGCAATTTGGGCCATTCACGATCGATGACCGCGATCGCCAAGGCGTCTTGATCTATCGATCGGCGTTGATGGTGTCTGCGGTTTGTGTTGCGTTGACCACCACAGTGGCGCTAGCAATGCCCCCGTCTGCGGTGCAGGCTTGGCTGATGGCGGGGCTGTATGGGATCTTCAGTGTGGCGTTGGGGGTGAGTTTATTCACCATTCATATTTATCTAGAAATTTTGCACCGGGCATTGCAGGCATTTTGGCTAGTGGGGTGCATTGCGGCGATCGGGGTTGCCCTTGGCGATCCAGCTCCCTTTTCTGAAACGGTGGTGCAGCAGCCCTGGACGATTTTGGGGATTGGGTTTACGTTTGCGGCGTTGACGGGCATCTATTTTAAAGAGGCGTTTTGTTTTAACCGTTTGGAAACGAAGTTTTTGACTGTGATTGTTCCTACGTTGCTGCTGGGGCATCTGTTGGGATTGTTGCCGATCGGGGTGGCGCAGGGATTGGCGATCGCGTGGTCGGGGTTGTTTTTGATTTTTGCGGGGCGGAAGGCGGTGCAAGCGATCCCGGATGATATTGGGGATAAGAGTGTATTTGAGTATTTGCATCGGCAGAAGGCTGAGGCGCAATAGTACAGCAGCGTAAAAATCACAGCAGTGCTAGATGACTCGTGGGGCTGTTGCATTTTGCCCTCACCCTAAATCCCTCTCCCAGAACGGGCGAGGGACTTTGAGTTTGGCTCCCGTTTTAATCAATGGCTAGGACGCTTAGCTTGAGGGATTGGGAGAGTTTACCCATGAGGAAGAGTCCTGCAACGGAATTGCCAATGACATCGATCGCGGGGCTGTAAATAGCGATCGCCCCTTCTTTGGGAATAATGGCGATTAAGGCACCACTCACACCGGATTTCATGGGAAGGCCAATGCGAACGGCATACTCGCCGGACACTTCGTACAATCCGCAGGTTAACATGAGTGCATTGACGATTTGTTGGTATTGCGATTGCAGTTGGGAATGGGGAACGGCTAGCAGGAGTGCGAGTTTCGCGAGGTCATCGATCGTTCCGGCGAGGCAACAAATATGGTTATAGGTTTCGATCGCGAGGTCGATGTTTTCTACGTATCCCGCCTGGTATAGCAGATTGGAGATCGCGCGGTTGGACTCGTTGGCCAGCGATCGCACGGATGCGAGCATGGCGTTGTCTAGGCGCAGTTGGCAGTTGGCCCGTTGATTGAGCCATTGTTGTAGCATTGTGCAGCGTTCTAGGCCGGTGCGACCGGGCAAGAGGCTGGCGAGGGTAATGGCACCGCTGTTAATCATGGGATTACGGGGAAAGCCCCGATCGGCGGCCAGTTGGGAGAGGGAATGGAAGGGTTGATCGGAGGGGCTTTTGCCGACTTTGGTGAATAGGCGCTGACTGCCGAGGGTTTCCAATAACATCAAGAGCAGAAAGGGCTTAATTACGCTCATCAGGACAAAGGGTTGGGCAATTTGGCCCGATCGCAACCAGCAGCCTTCTGGGGTTTGGATTTGCAGGGCGAGGCCATGGATATCGGCCTTGGCGAGGAGGGGAATGTAGTCGGGCAGTTGACCGAGGGATACCTGTGTCTGCGCATCCTCGATCCAGCGATCGAGGTCGGCTTGATTTAATTGCTGGAAGCGACTGACCACACTCCTGCCCTACCTTAAGTTCTAAATGTGTATATGTTGACGTGATATGTTTTGACGGTATGTAAATGGCGACCGCTGCCAGGGCAGCAGCAGCTTCGGGATTAATCGTTAATAAATCGTTTTAGAAGGACGCTGAACAGTCTCAAGTCTACACGGATTGTGTCTCTGGAACGGGCGCAACGCTACGAAGCCTTCTGATCAGAGCATTCAATGAAACGGTTCAGGCTTGCATCAATTTCATCAAGGCCACTTCCCACACGAGTTGTGGTTGCACGTAGGCGGCGAGGTGTTTTTTGGCTTGTTCTAAGGGTTGCAGGAGGCTGAGGTTGGTGGTGCTGCGCCAGTAGGTTTGCTGGAGGTAGTCGAGGAGCCAGAGTTGGGCTTCGGTGTCGAGGGTTTTGGCGATTTGTTTGGCGATCGTGAGGGCGTCGCGCAGGCTGGTGGGGCGTTGGGTGAGGAGGGTGAGAAGGTCGGGGGGGATGGTTTGCAGTTTTTCCCATTGGGCGATCGCGTCGCCGGGGCTGCCCTGGGCAAGGTCGAGGATTTCGGGTTGGTTGAGGATGTCGGCGCGATCGGTGTGGCGGAGTACGTCGGCGACTTGGTCGGGGGAGAGGCGATAGAAGGGGATGGTTTGGCAGCGGGAGACAATGGTGGGGAGGAGGGCTTCGGGGCTGGGGGCGAGGAGGATGAGGGTGGCTTGGCCGGGTTCTTCGAGGGTTTTGAGGAGGCCGTTGGCGGCGGCTTCGGGCATGGTGTGGGCTGCCTCTAGGACGATGACCGATCGCGGGGCTTCTAGGGGGGGGCGGCTGAGAAATTGGCTGATTTCGCGGATTTGTTCTAGGCGAATGATGGGGGGGGTTTTGCGTTTGGCTCCGGCGGCTTCGGCTTCTTGGGCGGTGAGGCGTTTGCCCTGGTGGAGGTAGGTGGGTTCGACCCAGAGGAGGTCGGGGTGGTTGCGTTGTTGGATGCGGCGGGTGAGGGCGGGGGTGGGGGAGTGATTAGGGGAGAGAAGGAGTTGGAGGAAGCATTGGGCGGTGAGGCGTTTGCCGATGCCGTTGGCTCCGGTGAAGAGGTAGGCGGGGGCGATGCGATCGCGGCTGACGGCTTGGGTCAGGAGTTCGATCGCGGCGGGTTGGCCGATGAGGGGGGCGAAGACGGTGGACATGCCAGAGGGAACGAGGAAGACTTCACTAGATTAGCGCATCGGGATCGATGCCCTGCGATCGGATGGGTTTATTTTAACTTGGGGTGGAGGAGTGGGAGGGTGGGGAGACGATGGGGGATTTGGAGGATACAATCTAGGGAGAATTTTAGAGACTGTGCCCTTTTCCGATCGCTGAATTGGCGCTGAATTAATTATGACTTTACCGATTCATCTCGAATTTGATTTCCAGGATCAAACAGCTCCAGAAAAGCAGGAGACTCAGACCCAGATGATCTTTCAGCAGGGGAGGATGATTCCGGGGGTAACAATGGAACGAGTTGTGGATCCTAATCCACCGGAGGGAATTAGATCGCCGGGTCGGGTGTTGTGGGGGTTGTTGCAGGCGGAGGTGAGTCCGGCGAGTTTGAAGAATTTGTTTGGCTTTTTGGGCGATCGGTTGGGGAATAAGCCGATCAAGATTAAGGCGAAGTTTGCGGATGGTCGGGAGTTTGAGTTGGAGGCAAGTAGTCAGGCGGAGTTAGCAACGGCTAGAACAATGCTGGAGGAGTTATCTAAGATTCACTAGTGAATGCTGAACGAATAAGTTATACCCAATTGATTGGTGATTGCGAACTATGACGATCCCCCTAAATCCCCCTTATTAAGGGGGACTTTGAAAAGGGGGGACTTTGAAAGAATTTAACTGAATTCTCTGCTGAATCGGGGGGTGATCAATCAATTTGGTATTCGGTAAACCGTTAAGTGATTAGTTAAAAATAAATTCTAGGTTGGAATGGATTGCGTGGGGTAATGGGAAAGTATGCACTGCTGATTGGGGTGAGTGAATACCCGGAGGGGTTGGGGAATTTGCCAGCGGCGGCGAATGATGTGCAGGCTGTGCAAGCGGTGCTGAGCGATCGAGAGCGGGGTGAGTTTGATGATGTGCAGGTGTTGGTGAATCCGGGGCTGGAGGAGATGCAGTCAGCGATCGAGA
Source organism: Alkalinema sp. FACHB-956 (assembly GCF_014697025.1). Taxonomy (NCBI): domain Bacteria; kingdom Bacillati; phylum Cyanobacteriota; class Cyanophyceae; order Leptolyngbyales; family Leptolyngbyaceae; genus Alkalinema; species Alkalinema sp. FACHB-956. The sequence continues at coordinate 12,691 of NZ_JACJRC010000036.1, forward strand.
TGCTGTTTGCCGATCGCAGTGCGGAGGATTTGCTGCTGCTGTATTTTTCGGGGCATGGGTTGACCGATGGGATGGGTAAGTTTTTCTTTGCGACGCCAACGACTCGGAAGCAGAACGGAGTGTTAATGCGATCGTCGGCGATCGCGGCGGGGTTGGTGCATGAGTTTATGCAGGATTGCCCATCTGAGCGGCAGGTGGTGATTTTGGATTGTTGCCACAGTGGGGCGTTTGGGGCGGGGCTGATGGCGCGGGATGGGGGGGATATCGATTTTCAGTTGCAGTTGGGTGGCAAGGGGCGGGTGGTGCTGACGGCTTCGGCGGCGATCGATTATTCCTTTGAGCGATCGGGGGAGGAGTTGGCGATTTATACGCGCTATTTGGTGGAGGGGTTGCGGACGGGGGCTGCCGATCGGGATGGGGATGGCTGGGTGTCGGTGGATGAGTTGCATGAGTATGTGAAGGATCAGTTGCGGAAGGCGGCTCCGAATATGAGTCCGCAGCGCTATTTGGTGCAGGATGGGGAGAAGATTCGGTTGGCGAAGGCGGGGGTGGTTGATCCTCAGCGTCAGTATCGCAAGGAGGTGGAGCGCTATAGCCAGGATGGGGAGATTCGTCCGGCGGGGCGATGGATTTTGAGGCTGAAGCAGCAGGCGTTGGGGCTGGAGGATGCAGCGGCTAGGGAGGTTGAGGCGGAGGTGTTGCAGCCCTATGTGGAGCATCGTCAGAAGGTGCAGGAGTATGAGGACTGTCTGCGGGAAGAGGTGGCGTTGCAGTTTCCGTTGGGTGAACGGGCTTGGCAGGAGTTGCGGGATTTGCAGAAAATTCTGAATCTGAGTGAGGCGGATGTGGTGGCGGTGCAGGGGCGAGTGTTGCCGGAAATGCCAACAAATCCAGAAATCGTAATAGAGGTGGTAAGGGAAGCACAGCAGGAAGTAAAAGTAGAATCGTCTAGTTTGTTGATTCCGTTTACGTTTACCACTGCTAAATTAATTGTTGAGAAGAACGGGAAAATTAAAATTAATCAATCCCAAGGTTCAGGGCAGCAGTTCATTGAAACGCTGGCGGATGGGACGACACTGGAACTGGTGCAGGTGCCTGGTGGTTCTTTTCAGATGGGTTCCGATGAGTATGACAGTGAAAAGCCGATTCATGGGGTGAAGGTGCCAGCGTTTTTGATGGGGAAATATCCGATTACCCAAGCCCAGTGGAAGGCGATCGCGCAACTGCCCAAGGTGAATCGGGATCTCGACCTTGATCCGGCTGACTTTAAAGGGCACGATCGCCCGGTGGAAAAGGTCTCTTGGTGGTCGGCGATCGAAGCTTGCGATCGGTTGTCCCAAGCAACCCAGAGAACCTATCGCTTGCCGACGGAAGCCGAATGGGAATACGCCTGCCGCGCGGGAACCACAACGCCGTTTTACTTTGGAGAAACAATTTCCACAGATCTCGCCAATTATGACGGCAACCATACCTATGGCAAAGGGCAAAAAGGTCAGTATCGGGAACAAACCACGCCCGTGGGCACTTTTCCAGCTAATGGGTGGGGACTGTGTGATTTACACGGCAATGTGTGGGAATGGTGCTTGGATCATTGGCATGACAACTACAAAGGAGCACCTCAGGATGGATCAGCTTGGCTCGATCGAAACGCCGAAGAAAATGCATATCGAATCCTGCGCGGGGGGTCTTGGTTCAGCCTTCCGATCTACTGCCGTTCCTCGTATCGCCGCTGGGACCCCGCCGGCGACTTCAGCAACTACGTTGGGTTTCGGGTTGTTTTAGTTGGCTTTCCAGGACTCTAAAAATTACCCTTTACTCTTTTATTCTTTTTCCTCTACTCTTTCTTTTGTACTCTTTTCTTTCGCGCGTAGCGCGGGGCTAGGTGTGTATTTGCGTATTTATTCCAGCATTCATCGCAACGTTAATTGAAGAGTTCGATTCCCGTAAATCCTCCCGATCCCCCTAAATCCCCCTTAAAAAGGGGGACTTTGAAGCATTTTTCCGGTTCCCCCTTTTTTAAGGGGGCTAGGGGGGATCTCCTCCATAGCGTAGTCGAATCAACTCTCACAGCATTATCTTTAACGTTAGTCACACATCTATTCCAGCATTCATCCCAACGTCGATCTCGGGGATTCGATCCCTCTAAATCCTCGATCCCCCTAAATCCCCCTTAAAAAGGGGGACTTTGAATGCATTCTCTCATGTCCCCCCCTTTTGAAGGGGGGCCAGGGGGGATCTCCTCCATAAACGTAGTCAAACCAACGATCGCGCATGAAAACTTCAAATACGAGTATCAAATGATACACGATCAAATTTTCAAAACCCTATTGACAGACCCAAGGTTTATCCGTAGGCTTGTCTTTCATAGCAACGCCATGGAACCTTGCCCGCTCTCACTTGACGATGCGGCACGAACCCTGGAAGCGCTATGTCCAACCCGAAAATTTAGAGCACTACCCAGGATTGTTCGCACCAACCCTGAGTAGCTATCCCCCAAGCTGATTAGCCCAGCAAGGAGGCTTGTTAAGAATTTTAACATTCGATCGAGCCACCCTTGTTTGTGATGTCAAACCGGGGTGGTTCTAAGTTTTTGGGCTTTTTCCAACCCACCCCAGGAGAAGCTCAATCATGGCTAAAGATACTCGCGATCGCGACGATCGTTCGATCGAACACAACCGTCCATACATCCGCCTACAACTCTTCGGCACCCGCGAAACCGTCCAATCCACCATCGATCGAATGCACGCAACCGGCTTCATGGATAGGGTTTACTGGGGTCAACCCATGCCCGTTCCCGGCAACGAAGTCGAATGGGTCAGCGTCCTGTACCGCCGTTGGTAAACGCCCAGCGATCGGGGTGCCGCAGGCTTGCTCCCGTTTTGCCCAAAACCCCTGCGGAACCCCGCGATCGGTCAGGCTGCACACGATACACTCGTGATGAGGCGCGATGTTCTAAAAGCATTGGGTTTACGATTGCAAGTCGTCGCAGCCTAACAATGCAGGATTAATCGCCACCGCGCATTTTCTCTTTAACATTTGTACCGACCCCGATCAGTATTTTTCAGGGCTCACTATACTAAAATCAACCTCCCCAGATCCCCTCGCGGAGTAGCAAGCTAACAGGGTGCTGCCAAATCCATCATGCGCTGTTGGCAGGAGACAATATGGCGATCATTAAACCCCGTAACGCACGGGCACTGACTTCCCTCACGACAAATGGCCTACAAATCGTGATTCCGCCTCAGAAAAATCTATTTCGGCTGTTATTTCTTTCTATGTGGCTAATAGGTTGGGCGATCGGAGAATTCGTAGTTGCCACCAGCCTGATCCAATCACCCCTAGGCGTAGATTCCGTCATGTTTTCCACCATCTGGCTCACCGGCTGGACAATCGGTGGAGGATTCGCGATCTACCTTTGGGTATGGAATACGGCTGGCAAAGAAATTATCACAATCAACAACCTACGCTGGATTGTGAAAAAAGACCTATTCGGTCACGGTAGAGTACAAGAATATGAAACACCCTATATAACTAATCTGAGAATATCTTCAGAGCCATTTAATCCCTTTGATTTATCATTCGCACTGCATTTTTGGGGAATCGGAGGCGGAACGCTAGCCTTTGATTATGGAGCCAGAACCTACAGATGTTGTAATGGCCTTGACGAAGCAGAAACCTATCAACTCATCAGTCGCATTCAGGAATATCTGAAGTAATTAATCCAAAGTAGTCAATTTAAAGCAATCAATCCAAGTCTAGACTCATCACTCACCCAAGCCAACATATCAAGTTATAGGAAGATGCTATCGGGGCAAAAGCATTCGATCCCCCTGAATCCCTATCTCCTTCGGAGAGGCTACGTCAAGAAACAGGGGACTTTGAAACAATTTGCCTGAATTCCCCCTTTTCTAAGGGGGGCTAGGGATCGAATCTGTAGCATTAATGAATCAATTTTGTGTCAAGTTTACCGATCGCCCTTAATCAGTTGATTCAGGATACTTCCCAGCTGCTCCAACGCTGCATTGGTCGATCTCTGGGTTTCATCCATCCGTTCTAGTTGCTGCTGTTGGCGGTTCAACTGTTCCTGTTGATTCGTCACAAGCTGTTGCAGCAATAGCTGAGTTTGGTCTAAGCGATCGATATTTTGCTCCAATCGCTCCATCTGCCGTTGCTGCATGGCAAAGACTGCTTCCAGGCGTTCGGTTTGACCCGTGAGGGCAATCAATCGCTCCTCATGGCCGTTGATCAGTCGCTGGGACTGGTAAATATATTCATCCAGACGGCTGTTTAGCCGATCGAAGCTTTCATGGGCTGATTCCGCATAACGAGCCGCTGACCCCACGATCGTGGTCACAGCCTCTAACTCGCTCTCAATCCGGTCTAGTCGATCGGTCATCCTGCCTCCTGAGTTTACTGTATAGAACAACTTTACCAAAATTTCTAGCGTTCAGTTGAGCAATTCACGTCAATTGATTAACAGGATTCATCACAGAATTGATTAACGCTGTGGCAGCATTCGATCGGAGTTCCCCGATTTCTTCTGCCGTTCCTGCTCTTCCTTAATCAACTGCAATACCTTCTGGCGTAGGGTCTCGTGACGCTCTACGCCCTCAAAGGCATAACGGTTATAGCCCGACTGGGTAATAATCGTCTCCAAATTCTTCACCCGTTCCCCCGAACCTGGGTGCGTCGAAGCCCACTCCGGAGGCCGCTGATCGCCCTTGCGTTTCTCCTCCTGTTGCATCGTCACCATCAAATTGCGTAACCCATCCGCTGCGTAACCCGATGCCGCCAGCAATCGCGTTCCCACATCATCCGCCTGCCGTTCCATATCGCGACTGTAATTAAACACAATCAAATCACTGGCAATCCCCCCCACATAGGGCACATACCCCACCACACTCGCAATCAAATTCCCCTGCGACATCAGTTGAAAGCCATGGGTCAGTGCCGCGTGGGAAATCTCATGGCCCAGCAACCCCGCCAACTCCGCCGTCGATCGACTCTTCACGATCGCCCCCGCATTAATAAAAATCTTGCCCCCCGGTAAGGCAAACGCATTCAGCTTGTCATCCAAAATCACATTGAACTCATACTCAAAATCCTTACGTCCCGCGATCGCCGCCATCTTCTGCCCCAGTTCATTGACATAGGCCAGCACCTCCGCATCTTCCACCATCGGGACTTGTCGCTTCACCGATTTGGCAATGCTTTTACCCAAACCCGATTCCCCCCGCAGTAGCGAAATCGCACTTTGCGCCGCCGTAAAGGGCCCCAGCAATCCACCCGTAACCGCATACCCGATCGCGCCCGTGATGATATTGCCAATCACATTGCCAGTCACCTTTTTGCGTAAAGCTTTGCGGTAGCGTTCCAAATTTTCATCCGCCAATTGCACAAATGCATTGACTTCACCATGATCTGGATTCATCAAGGCAAACTGCCGCGCCGCGATCGAGGCATCAATCCAGCGTTCCGCCTTCGCCAATGCCGCCACCCGCGCCTTAATCACCTCCGGTTCTCTGGGATAGTCCGCAGCCATCGCATCCAAGGCTTTCAACGCCTGGTCAGACTTGCCATATTTGTCATAGATTTTCAGCGCCAACAGTTGCCCCGGCAAAAACTGCGGGTAATTTTTCACCAGCAAATCGATCGCCACGATCGAACGGCTTTCCAGCCCCGCATCCCACCCCTGGTTCGCCTCCCGCCAATAGACCTTCCCCGCTGGCGGCAATTCCTCAGGATTCGTCATCAAGGGCGGCTGGGCTGGGCGTTCCGGCACATTCTCAAAGGCTGGCTTCACCGCCTTGTACATCGCCACCGCTGCTTCAATGTCCCCCGATTGGTAGCGTAGATCGGCCTCCAGCAGTTTCTGATACCGTTCCGTTTCCGCTTGCTTTTCCTCGGGCGTTGGCTCTGGGTTGAGGGGATCTTTCGGGAGTTCCAGCTTCGGTTTTGCGTCGGGGTTGGGTTGGGGTTGGGAGACGGGATCGGGGGTGATGGTATCCGCTTTGGGAGAGGCCGTGGGTTGGGGGGTGGGAAGGTTGGGGAGTGGGATCGTAGGAGAAGTTGTGGGCGTTACTGTGGGTGTCACTGTGGGCGTTACTGTAGGTGTCGCAGTCGGTGTCGCGGTGGGTGTCGCAGTGGGGCTAGGACTGGGACTGGTGCTAGGACTGGGGGAGGCGATTACCGTCTGAGCCGCGATCGTGCGTAACCCCGGTGACAGCGCTAGCAGTACTCCTAGGACAAACGGTAACACCTGCCGCTGAAGGATTCGTTGCAGTCGTTGCAAGGGCAGTCGTCGCAATTGCCCAAACCTCTGTGGCCCGTTCTGCTTACCCCGTTGCATCATGGCTGTTGCCCTCTCCTCGATCGACATCCTAGAAGCAAGTTCCTAGACTGCCAATTTAGCAATTTTTAGAAAGGATTTGGGAGAAACGAGATAAATTATGAAAGGGATCGCAATATCACTAGAAAGATTGAGGAATCATCAGATGGAAATCACGATCGAACATCAACCCAGTGCGGAAAAATTAGCGCAATTGGGCGTCAAACAATGGCCGATTTGGACGAAGGAAGCATCGGAATTTGATTGGTTCTATGATGAAGCGGAAACCTGCTACCTGCTGGCAGGGGATGTCACTGTGACGCCGGAAGGTGGGGAACCTGTGCGGTTTGGCCAGGGCGATTTGGTCACGTTTCCCGCTGGCATGGCCTGTGTTTGGAACATTCACAGTGACGTGAAAAAGCATTACGCCTTTGGTTAACGCTGGTTACGCTTGAACTTCCAAAATCGTAGACAGCATCGCGAATCGATCGACGGCAACTTGGGCAACCGTTTTTTGATTGCGTTTGAGATCACGATCGAGCGTGTTCAACAAATCCCCCACGATCGCCAACGGTTCCCCATTTTGCAAATCCAAGGGACTGCCCGATCGGGTACCCCGCTGCTGGGCAATTTTCTGTAACCCTCGCAGCACATCATTCAGCGGTTCCGTACTGGCTAAGGTAATTAACTCTAAAAATCCCGCAGGCGGTTCGATCATAAATTGAAAGCGATCGTTGCTTGCGGGAACCATGCGATGTTCCTGGGGAGCCAGTGGCACGGGTTTCTGCGAACCATCCCAAAGCAACGGATGCAAAATCGTCAAATCACCATTACTCGCGATCGCTAGAACCGCCACATGCAACGGCTGACGATCCTGATTAATCAGCTTCAACGCAATCTCCGATCCCGCTTTGACCGCTTGGACTGGGGCAGACCGTCGCCGCTGACGACTTCCACCGCCTCGACTTTCCGTCACACCCACCAACGCTTCCCGTTTGCGATCGAGAATTTCCACCGACACCTTCAGCGTTGAACTATTGCCATTCGATAGCGTTTTCAACACCTTCACCGCCAGTAAACTTTGCAAACGTTGGGCTAAACGTTCTAGTTCTGATCCGCCTGCGGCTAAACCATTGGGGAGAATTTTCAGGTCAATTGTACACACCTCCAATTTCCCTTGGTCATTGCGATGCAGAATGTAATCCACTGCTTGATCGGGACGATGGCTGAGTAATTCTAAGCGCTGGGCCGGAATCCGGCGCGTATTCACGAGGTTCGTTTTCAATTGTTGTAAATTATCCGTGACCGCAGCCGTAACGCCTAGACGCAAAGTCGTCTCGATCGCGATCCCCCGCACCTGTTCCTGTAATAAAGCACCTGGAACGATAGCTGCTTTAGGGGTTCCTTCGAGGGTGCCATAGCCGATCAGCCCCGTCCGTCCCTGTTGACGAATGTGTCCCAACGCCTGACCAGCGGAATTGACGATCGCAAATTTCGCATTTTTGGAAAACGCATCTAAGCTTTCCGGAGAAATGCCCCCGAGCCAAAACTCCACCCGATCGCCCTGCACCGACTGCACCACCGCTTCTGCGGCAGGTTGGGGCGGCTTAGTGAGATAAATCGGTTGTTGCTGGTAATTGCTGCCGGGTTTAACTTCATAAATCGGATCTTGCACAATCCGCGACGTTTTCGCTAAATCCTTCGTATTGCGCCCCAGATCAATAAAAACATTGCCTAAATTTTGGTCACTCGTTGCCTGCCACAGATAGCGCGTCAACAGATAGGTAAACGCCCCCGCATAGAAATCCCCAAAGGAAACGTCCGCCGAAAATTGGTTACGTTGAGCCGACCCTAACATCACGCCCTTAGCAATGCCCTGTTGTCGTCGTTGCTGCAATTCCGCTGTCGTCCAACCCATCGCCTGCATCCAGCGATCCTGATCCGCCAACTCCGCATCACTGGGCCGAGGCGCTGCCAGGTTGTCGCGAAAAATCGATCGCAGCACCGTTTGGTCGATCGCCGAGTTTGCATTACGGCTCGCCCCTCCAGAATGGCAACAATCCAGCACTGCGGTAAAGTTCTCCGTTTTCAACGCAGCAGTTAATAGGAATAAACTGCGTCCCATAATGCTATTCACGGAAGTCTGGAGATTACGATCGCCCTCGTTATTGGCAATTTGATAGTCGATCGGAACAATCACACCATTTAAGCCATCTTCACTAATGGGTTTGGGATCACGCACCCGCGCCCCATGGCCAGAAAAATGGAAAACAACTACATCCCCCGGTTTCGCCTGCTGAATCAGGTGTTCCTCAAACGCTTGAATGATATTTTGCCGCGTCGGTTGCAGCGTCTCTGGTTGCAAGACAAGAATGTCCTGAGCCTTAAACCCAAAGCGATGGATCAGTAATTCCCGTTGTAATTGCACATCCGTTGCGCAACCCCGCAGCGATCGAATGCCCTTGGGATACTGATTAATGCCCACTAATAACGCCAGTTTGCGCGGCGTGGACTGCGCTAACACCCGTCCCATGTGATCGCCGGAACGCTGGAAACTCGACGGACTCAGGCCGATCGTAGCCAACGTAGTAGCAGCAAATTCCAAAAAGTGGCGACGTTTCATAGGACTTTCTTACCGGACTCAGGACAAAACTCACCTCGGCCCTCCAGAACGACTGGAAGGCTCATTTCTGGCAGGCTTCTTTCAAGATTCCCCCTCTGCACAGGGATTCGGCATGGTTTCCAGCAATTTTTGTAATTCAGCCGACGGATACCGTAGGGAAAAGATTTCTTGGAAGGCATCCGCTTGCAGTTGTTTCTCCGCAAAAAACTGGGTTCGCCGCATCGTCCAAGTTTCTCGGCCTCCCACCACATTTTTCAGCGCACTCAAGCCCTGGGCCACTTCCATCCGGCTCTCTCCCGCCATGATGCGGAAGGGATAGCGAACCAGCTGCGTTTTGCCATCGAGATCAAACAAAACCCATTCATACTCTTGGCCGGGATTTAGCGGCTCTCCCAGATATTGCACATAGTTCAGGTTCTTTGCCCATTGGCCTGAAGTGGTTTTATCTAAGGCTTTTTTGCGAATATCTGCTTTCCAGATCACTTTTTCGGTTTGCTTCTCTTGAATCGCGATCGCCCCCGTTTTGCCTGTCCAAACCAGGGTCGGCTGCAAGTTCCACACCTCCGCAGAGTCCCCCGGCGCGATCGGGCAAAGACTTTCGATCGGGCGAGACGCCCCCGGCGCGGGTTTCTTTTGGAACAGCTTCGATAACACCCCCGTCCAAGTAGTGGGTTGTTTCTTAGGAGCTGCTTGCACTGGGAGCGCAATCATGGGAAGTACCGCTAGGCCGAGGGTCAAGACGATGCAATTTAAGCGATTAAGGCGATTAAAAGGATGAATCATAGGTACTTTTTTTGAGTGCAGGAATAACATACAGTCCCAGCGTGGCTACAGGTAAAAAATAGGGTAGCAGAACTGAAACGGTAATAAAGGTTTGCAGGCTCACCAAGCCATAGATACCCGCCGCAATCGCGAAGTTCCTGATTTTTACAGTTCGATATTGATTGCGTTGTGTTCGTCGTCGATCGTCGTTGATCCACAGCTGTCCTCCTAAGCCCGCCAGAGCAATCATTAGGAAATCAGGAATGGGAACCACCAAGCGTTGCTGTAACAGGTGATGCACCATGTAGGCATGGGCTTCTGCTCCCGTAAAGCTTGCTTTCGGGATGGCTCCAGGAGCTTGGCTTGACCAATAGGCGATCGCGGCAGGCACCGGAAAATTATCCTCACCCCGACCATTGAGTCCTGCCTCCTCGTAGCCACCGGGCGCAATGAGCACGATCGCAGGTGCTTTGTCCTCCGGTTGCAATTGGTTGTGGAATAGTTGCTGGGCACTGATGGAACGGTAAACCCGATCGGGGGGAATGGAAAAATCCAAAATCGGCTGAAACCAGGACTGGCCAAATTTGCGCACCCGATCGACCCAGGGCGAAAAGTGCTGTTGGCTCAGGAATTGCACCTGTTCTGGCGACCCCGCCGATTGATCAGGACGTCCCGCTTGCTGCGCTTGGGTGACACTCGCCAAGGCTAACGTATAACCTAAAGGACAAATCAGATCGCAGCCCTGGGACGAGGGCAGTTCCACCGTCCAGGGATAGAGAAAGGCATTGCCCTGTAAATTGGCCTCCAACTGAGCTAGGTTAGGCCGCACCCCAACGACAGTCTGACCTTTCACAATGGCCGCAAAAACAAGTAAGTTACCCCGTTGGGTTGCTTGGGCGATCGCCCGTTGCAAAGGCGGATCTTCCTGGGTCGGGCGATCGAGCAGGAAGTCGATGCCAATCACCTTGGGTGCTGGGTTCGCTGGCCCCGATTGCGTCGTCTGTAAGCGGGGAATTTGATTGAGGACATCGCCTAAGTAGCTACGATCGATGGGATTAATCTTACGGGCATCCAAACCCCGATCGCGGATCGACGCCTCATCAATTTGTACTAACAACGTGGGCGGTGATGCTGCGGGAATTTGTTGGGTCACGTTGCGGTAAATTGCCTGAAGACCCAACCGACTATCCAAGAGCAAATCCTGGACAGGAACGATTAAACTCAAGCCTGCGATCGCCGTTAAGGCCATGGCTTGTTTACGACTGGGCAGCCATGGGGTAATGCGGTGCCGCCAGCCCGTCGGCGTCAGGCGAAATAGGGGAACTTCTGGATGGCGAAACAGGGATGGAATCAGCGCAGCAGAGGGATAATGCAACGTGCGATCGTGCTCCTGTTTCAGGAATTCGCAGGCCGCGCAGAGGGCTTCATGCACATTGGCAAATTGTTCTAATTGCCGAATAAATTCCGTGAAAAACAGTTGCGCCACTTGGTTGTGAATGGGTTCCCGCATGATGGCGACTTGGCTCAACCCTAAATCAATTAAGGCATTGGCAATACGAAGTCCTTTGCAGGAATTGAAAATGGCAAATTGTAATCCGGCGGCTTTGGCTTGTAGCAGGTGCGGTGCAATTTCCTGGACTAGAATCGACTGTCCCGGCGCGATCGCGAGTTCTCCCCCGGTGTAGGTCGTTTCGTCGCTGTGCCCTGCGAAAAAAATCACATCCCAACCTAAGGGGTCGGTAATAGCTTGGGTAATTTCAGTTTTGAGTTCGGTGGCAGTTCGATCGGCCTGTCCCCCCACAAAGCTGACTGTCAGGTTTTTCAGCGCATTCACTTCCGACTGGAAATCCAATCCGGTGCTGTCCCCCAGGATGGCGAGAATTCGCGCTTTGCCTTTGCGGCGGAGTTGTCCCGGTTCATGGCGAAGATTGGTCGGGGTGCGGGCAAAGCGAATCGTTTTGCGATTGCCGAATTCAGTGCCAATGTTCCAAGTTTCCCAGGGTAAATATTCCAGTTCGATCGGCTTGCAGGTAATGAAGACATCAACGATCTCACCTTCAGCTTTGGCAATGGTCGATCGAATCGGTAGCAGTTCACCACAGTTAAGCCATTGGTGAAACTGACGTAACCATTGGTCTTCCGCATCGACTAACGTTTTGCGGCGATCTTTAGCTGCCCCCGCCAGACTCCCGCTACTTTGCACCCGCGCCCGCAGTCCAGAGGGGGAGTCTGATTCAGGAAGAGAGGGCGATCGATCAGTCGCGATCGGGGCGTTCCAGTGGGAGTAGTAATCAACATAGGCGTTGTGCCAAGTTTGATACAGTGCCGTTAGGGTTTCGGGATAGGGCACTTCCACCATGAGTTGCTGACCCTGTCCCCAGCCCAGTTCAAAAATGCAAGTTTCTTTAACGCGAAAGATTTTAAGACGCATGGGACGTAGTAACCAGGGAGCAGTGATTCAAACCGTTATTCGATTCCCTAATACCAAATTGATTTATCAATGCCACAGATCCGACCCCCCTCTCCCCGCGTTACGCGCCGCTGTACTAGAAAAAAGGGAAAATTCAGGCAGATTCTTTCAAAGTCCCCCTTATTAAGGGGGATTTAGGGGGATCATGATGGGTTGCAATCACAAATTGATTGGGTATGGGAGGCATCCTCGGAAAATTTTAATCTAGCTAGTTCGGTTGGAAGGCAAATTGCGGTAGGGTTTCGACCTGACCATTGGGTAACCCGATCGACACCGTAAAGGCTTCCTCATAGGTGCCAATCACCTGGGCAAACAGGTAGGCATCTTGACTGGCCGGATCAAAGGTTTGTTCGACCAAAATGCCCGTCGGATCGCTAATTTGCAACGTGACCCCTGGGGGAAGCCGATCGGCCTGTGCCCCCAACACCACCAGCAACGACCATTCCGGTTCTGGCCCCTCCACCGTGCCCGTAATGGCATACAGCCGCAACGGTGCATCGGCCAGTGAGAGATCCTGGTAACCGCCCCGCGCATCAACGGGAATTTGGGTGCCCTGCCGCTCCAAGGATTGCAGCAATCGCGCTAACTCCAACGCCGACGTTTCCCCCGATCGCATCGCCCCCGCCGTCGCCAAGGCATTGGGCGGCAACAAGACCCAGGCCAATTCCTCCGCGACCTGATCCAACTGCCCCTGCAACCAACGTCCCACGTTCATCACCGATCGCGAAACCGATTGGGCAACCTCTTGGGCTGCGTCAGTAACCCGTTGCGGCATGGCCTGCAAGACCGATTGCGATACCGATGCCTGATGCTCCAAGGGGAACATTGCGGGATCGGCACAGCGTAGATTGAGCAACAGGTGCCCCGGCTCCCGATCGCAGGCCGCCAAAGCAAGTTCATAGCTTCCAGTCGCATCCGCTGTCTGTCCAGCCAGTTGCGCTTGCAGATCTGTCTGGGCAATAAATCCCGTCACCCAAGCCTGGTTTTGCTCCTCCATGACTTGCACGAGGACATAAAAATGGGCTGGATCCGTGAGCAGTACTCCGGGCACCGTCACCGTTTCCTCATCCACGCTGGTCATGGCTAACGACTGCACCTGAAACCCCTGGATTTGCACAGCACCGTGCGTCGGGCTGGTGGTGGCTAGGCTGGGCTGCAACCCCCGATCGCTCAGCCAAGTTTGCAAGCCTACCTGGGCCAATGCTTCTAAGTAGACGGCCCACTGTTGAGCCGAGGGAGCCTGTTGACTGGCCTGTAATGCCTGCTGGATTTGCTGATCCGTCAATTCGATCGCATCCAGGGATAACGGTTCCAGTTCAAACAAATCCGGGGTATCGATTAAAAAGTTCGTCATAGCCTTTAGCGCGGTGAGAGGATCTGCAAGATGCAAGGTAGAAGTGCCAGATTAAAAATTGTCCTGACAGTGGTTGTATAGATTTTGAGTTGGGGGGACTTATTCAATTCCCCGATCGCAATTTCCAGATTTTAAGCCCCAAATTTTTTAAACCCCCAATTTTAAGCCCCCAATTTTAAGCCGGATCAGCGGGACGGCCCGATCGGTTGCAATTCATCCAAATGCTGACAGAGGGTTTTCGCAAACAGACTCCCGCTGGCATAGTCCTGCACGTAGTCCTTCGGGGTTTGGGCTTGGGCCGCCGCTTCCTCCATCAGCTTGTCAATCTGTTCGTTCAGCGCCTCCGCAATCCGGCGATCGAGGGCTTGGATTTCCTCCGGGGTCACGTATTGCGCCGCCTTCTCCAACACAAACGCCTGGAGTCGATTTAATAGGGCATGGCGAATATCCTCCCGCAGCGCCTTGAGGTTCAGCAGCCGCGTGACTTGGTACTGGGCTTGCAGACCCACCTGTTTAGCAATCTCCGTCATCGATAATCCCTGGCAGTGGAATAATTGCAGGGCTTGCAGAAAATGCGTAGATTTGGGTGCTTTGAGCCGAGTGGTGCGATCGGCCACAACCTGCTGCATGGCCGCCTGTAGGCTCGTGGTGAACCCCTGGCGGTAGACTTGCAAAAATTGTCCGGCCCCGCTGTCCTCCTCCGGCGGCTTATCGGCAATACGATCGGCCAGGGTAAAGTTCTCCCCCTCATCCAGCGAACTGGTTTTCAACGATCCCCCCTTCACCCAGACTCGATATTGCCGGATGCGATCGGCAATCATGCGCAACTGTCGCAGCACCGCCGTGGGGCTGAGATCAATCTGCTCGGTTTGTAACCACTGCGCCATCTCCTGCAATTGCTCATCCGTCGGTTGGGGACAGGAGCCTTTCACCCCCGCTTGCCGTTGTTGCAGGCGATCGCGGCGATAGACGGCGTGGTAGCTTTCCAAAATCCGCTGGGCTTGCTGGATTTCCCCCGGCGTCAACGGCTGATAGGAGGACAGAATATGTTCCAGCTTTTTGGGGGTGGTGTCATTGAGGATGGCCCAATCGCTCAGGAGATAAACGCCACATTCTAATAGGAAGCGATTCAGTTCTCGATGGTGTTTCACCAAGCGCACCGTCCAAGTGCTGAGGCTACCGCGCCGTGGATCGAAGCTTTCTAGAATCTGTTTGGCCAGCGGTTTGTAGGCCCGAGGTTGGGTGCTGCCATCATCGTCAAGCACGAAGGGAAATAAATCCGTGCGCCGGAAGCCATGGTTTTCGCCAAACTGCATTTCCAGTTGAATACACACCTGTTCGATCTGGCTAGAGATAAACGATCGCAGGCTGAGTTCAGCCAGTTGGCTATCTGGCCCAGATTCCTGTATCCAATCCATGAGCTGTTGCTGAATGGCTACATTGTTTGCAGAATCAGCAATATCGGGAAAGTGCATCAGAATAAAATTCTTGACCGCTGGCAGTTCCTGGGCACGGCTGCGACCCGTATTGTCTAGTTTTACGAGTTTCCAATAACGAGAAGCAGTACTCATATCTCTCCGCGATCGCCCCAATGGTTTTACGTTTTATTACCGAGTATCTATTTTTATTAAGTCAACAGGATGACTTCCATCCGCTCTCTGAGCGACAAAATCTGGCTTTACCCACTCCTAGATTAGGCATGATACCTTGGGTCTGCCAAGCCTGAAGCGTCCAGATTCCCGTGAAAATGGGTTATAGGAAAACACGATCGCACCGCACGAAAGAAAAGAATAGTTAACTACCAATCCCCTCACAAAAGTTGGTCAATACTTAAACTAGGATAGTCTTTAAGCTATATAGAGGACGATATTTAGCTCCATGAACGCTGAACAGTTTCAACGGCATCCTGTTTGGGAACGCCTTAACCAAGGCCGTCAAGCCAAAGCTGCTCAAGGAGGGTATGCAGGGTATGGTGCGCCAGCCTTTGGACAACAGTCGATCGATGGTGAACTCGTCGAAAATCCCAGTGAGCAAGAAATTATTGACTTAATTCGACGGCACCACAAATCTGGTAAATCCCTCCAACAAATTGCGGATTGGCTCAACAATAAAGGTTACACAACTAAACGTGGGCAACAGTGGCGCAGGGTATCGGTCAAACGAGTTTTGGATCGTCTCTATGGCAGGTCTACTCAACTGTCTGGAGAAGTCACCAAGCTCAATCACGAAGCTCAATGAAGCCTAAATCTCAGCGCCACCACAATAGCGCCACCACAATATAGATCTCTTACAGATAGATCTCTTATAGACAGATCCCTTGCAGATAGATCTCTTACAGACAGATCCTTTGCAAAATTTGAACCATTCTTCCCCAGATTCGATTTTCCTCAAATTGAGCTAAATTCTCCTTTTTTCTCGTTGCGCGGTACACAGGGGGCAAGGGAGATCGGATCTGTCCTGTCTATGGGGCCATCTGAAACCAATTGATACTACTGGCCTTCCTGGCCTAGGGCGATCGTTTCAGGGGATCCAAGACTGTTCCCCAAGGCAGGCAACTGGAAAGGCGGGCAACTGGAAAGGCGGGCAACTGGAGTCGCCGCCGCCAGTCGATCGGGGCTGACTGGATCGAGGCGAGGCGATCGGGGCCAGACGATCGAGGCTGACTGGATCGGTTTTAGCCGATAATATCCAGAGCCTTTTATGGATAACTGGCCATGCACACCTTTTGGCAATCCTTTACGCTACAGACTTTGCCGCTCTATCAGTGGCGATCGTCTAGCTATCTCTACCAACTGGTGGGACTCCTGCAAGCTTGGCGATCGGGCAGTTGGCTTTTGCAGCAGGGGGATTTAATGGCGTTGGGACTGTTGGGCATCCTCTTCGGCCTCGCACCCTATGTCTCCACCACCCTGATTTCGATCTTATTGATCGCCTGCATTGGCTTTTGGGCATTGCTGACAATCTCGGATCCGCGCGAAAAAGCGGGGTGGGGCTTTACACCCATTCACCTAACGTTGCTGCTGTACTGGGGCATTTCCGTGATCGCCACAGGGTTATCGCCCGTCCGCACCGCCGCGATCGAAGGCTTAGCCAAACTGACGCTCTATCTGCTGACATTTGTGGTGATGGCGCGGGTGCTGCGGATCCCTCGCCTGCGATCGTGGCTGATTGGGATCTACCTCCACACCGCACTCCTCGTCAGTTGCTACGGCATTCGCCAATGGATTTTTGGCGCACCCCCCCTCGCCACTTGGTCGGATCCGGAATCGGAAATGGGCAACTTCACCCGCGTCTACAGTTTTCTGGGTAATCCCAACCTGCTGGCGAGCTATCTGATCCCAGCGGTCGCCTACAGCCTCATGGCCATTTTCGTCTGGCGCGGTAAATTACCGAAAGCCCTCGCTGCTGTCATGGCGATCGTCAATACCCTCTCCCTCGTCTTTACCTTCAGTCGAGGGGGCTGGATTGGCCTCGTGCTGGCCCTGGTTATCATGGGCTTGCTGGTGGGATTCTGGCTGAATCTCTACCGCAAAAAGTGGGTGTTGCCTGCGGTACTGGGCGGCATGGGGGGCTTTATTTTGCTGAGTGTCCTGTTTGTGCCACCCGTGCGATCGCGGGTGATGAGCATGTTCATTGGCCGGGGAGACAGTAGTAATAACTTCCGGCTCAATGTGTGGACTTCGGTGGTGGATATGATCAAGGCGCGTCCGGTTCTGGGTATTGGGCCAGGAAACGATGCCTTTAACAAAATCTATCCCCTCTATGCCCGATCGCGCTTTACCGCATTGAGTGCCTATTCCGTTCTGTTGGAAATTTGCGTAGAAACGGGTTTGATTGGCCTCTTTAGCTTCCTCTGGTTCCTGTCGGTCACCTTTACCCAAGGCATCGTGCAACTGCGACGGCTGCGGGATAGCTTGAATACCGATGGCTTCTGGTTGATTGGAGCCGTGGGAAGCATGGTAGGACTGCTGGGACAAGGTTTAGTGGACACCGTGTGGTATCGGCCTCAGGTGAATATGCTGTGGTGGTTGGCCGTTGCCATTATTGCCAGCTTTTACACAGCCCAGCCCCTGGTTCAGCAGACCGCAACCCCAATCCCACCCACCCCCACCCCCTCAGATGCCCTCAAACCCGGACAGCGGGGCTTTGCCGCCAGTATGTTTGGTGACCACCTTACCGTAGAGGATCGAGCCGACGATCGGGATTCTGAGGCTCCGTCCCCGGCGAACCCCGATCGCCAGTCCTAGCCGCTGATGTCATAATCTCTTGACGTATTAAATTCATACGGCCTTCATACAGTCCCAGCGAGGGCTCTGGACGAGCGGACTAGCGTGGTTTGTGCCATCGCCAGTTCTGTGAGATCCCAGGCGATCGCTGGGCTGTTTATTTTTCAGCCCGCAATTGTATCCGGGAGATCGTCAATCCACGGTGCACCTTCGCCGTATTTTCACAGTGGCAAGGCCCCACTCTCCAGGAAATCTTTTAACCTGGGGGGAAAGCATTCGGTGTTATCTATGTCCCGTGCCCGACTGGATGAAGCGGCCATTGTTCAAATGGCCCAGAAGTTGCTCTATGAGCAAGCGATGGTCACTTTGGATGGGCAATGGATTGGTGCGGTTGCCGCCATTCCCAAACAATCTCGGAAACAGCCCGTTCAACCAGAACTCAACTACGGTGAAATTTTTATTCGGGATAATGTGCCTGTGATGGCATATTTTCTCACGCAGGGGAAGTACGAGCCGGTGCGCCATTTCCTGCTGACTTGCCTACGCTTACAAAGCCAAGAAATCCAAACCCGAGGCATTTTTCCCACCAGCTTCGTAGAGCAGGATGGCCATGTGGTTGCCGATTATGGCCAGCGGGCGATCGGACGGGTAGTTTCTGTGGATGCGACGCTGTGGTGGGTCATTTTGGCCTATATGTACGTGCGGGCCAGTGGCGATCGGGATTTTGCGGGCCAAGCGATCGTGCAAAGCGGCATTCAGCAATTTCTGGATCTGATTTTGCGACCTTCGTTTCGCAAAGCGCCCACCCTCTATGTCCCCGATGGCGCATTTATGATCGATCGTCCGCTGGATGTGTGGGGCGCACCCTTGGAAATTCAGGTCTTGCTCTATGGGGCGTTGCACAGTGCAGCAGGGTTAATGCAAATTGGCTCGGAATCCGTTCACTCCCAAGCGTCTAACGCGCAAGATCCAAATCAGCGGACGAAATCGAAATCCTATTTATTCCAAACGCCGCACTCCGTTCACCATTGTTTGGAATATGCCCACCGATTACGGCAGTATCTGCTGAAGCATTATTGGGTGACGAGTAAAACCGTGCAGGTGCTCAGACGCCGCCCCACGGAACAGTATGGGGTGGAAATTCAGAATGAATATAATATCCACACGGAAACGATTCCCCACTGGTTGCAGGATTGGATGGGGCCTCGGGGGGGATATCTGATTGGGAATATTCGCACGGGGCGGCCTGATTTTCGCTTCTTTACCTTAGGCAATTGTCTGGGAGCGATTTTTGATGTGATTTCGGTGAAACAGCAGCAAGCCCTGTTTCGCTTAGTGGTGCAAAATCAGCATGATTTGGTGGCCCACATGCCCCTGCGCATTTGTCATCCCCCGCTTGTTGAGGAGGATTGGCGCAATAAAACGGGCTACGATCGCAAAAACTTACCTTGGTGCTATCACAACGCGGGTCACTGGCCTTGTTTGATGTGGTTTTTAGCGACGGCAATGCTGCGTCGGCACCATCCAGAGGATTTAGCGATCGAGGTGCGGCAGTTGTTAGAAGTGAGTTATCAACTGATGCTGCGGCAGTTGCCCCAACAAAAGTGGGCAGAATATTTCGATGGCCCAACGGGAAATTGGATCGGGCAACAGGCACGCATTAATCAAACTTGGACGATCGTTGGCTTTTTACTGATGCACCATTTGCTGCGGGTGAACGGCCAAGATGCCCACCTGCTGGATGTGCATTACGACATGAAGTTGTAATGACAGTTGGACTAGTCGCTGGAATTACAATCGATCGTGCCATTATAAAACCCCTCTCTCTCCAGAAAGGGGTTTTGCTATCTGAACCGATGGTCGTCTAAACCAACGGTATAAGATTTGCACGTTATGGTTCTCTCAAAGCCAATTGCTCCCAAGCTAACGAGCAATCATTTAAAAGCACAACTGAAAGCACAACTGGAAACACAACTGGAAATACAACCAGAAACAGAAATGAAAGCACGAATTTAGATCATCACGTGAGAGGTTCCTGTTAGAGAACCCTCTTCCTACCAGAGAATCATCGTGTTGTAGTGCTCGCGGATGTAGGATTTCAACGACTGCGGTTGAATGTGGGGATAGCGATCGGTCATCACAGCCCCCAGCTTACCTTTTCCAGAGACTAAGGCATAGTGATACTGTTGGGAGAGATAATCCCGCATCGATCGGGCCGTTTCCCGTTTCTGTTCAATCCAGCGTTGTAACTCGGCTACACTCCCCAAATTCCGCTCTGCCAACACTTGAATCGTATTGGCTTCAAACAGCGTTTTCAATTCTTTCATCGTGACCGTGTCACCCGCCACTTGCAACGCGGTATTCGCCAAACCTTCATCGAGTACAGCCTCAGCGGTGTAGGCGGCCACATCGTGCACCGTCGTGGTGTCAAAGGCCGTATTGCCATCGCCCCAATACTTAAACAATCCCTTGTGTAAATCAAACACCACCCCAAAGGGACTGAACAAAACCTCTGTCAGAATGCCATTCAGAATCAGCGTGTGGGATAACTTACGATTTCCCTGGAGGGCTTGATAAATCGCTTTCCGGAAGTTCAAGCTGTAGTGATCGCCCCAGTCTAAGTTGCGATAATCCACGGAGAAATCAGAGGGAATGAACCGTTTGACGCCTGCGGCTTCTGCGGCTTGAATCAGGTTCATTTGCCCATTGACAACCACATCCGCATCGCCATTGACCACAGAAACCACAGTTTCAATGCCACGGCAGGCGGCTACCAAACTTTCGGGAACCAGCAGATCCCCATGCACCAACTGCACACCCATCCGTTGCAAGTTGAGCAGTTTTTCCTGACTGTGGGGATTACTGGACGTATGTTCTCGAACGAGTGCTTTGACGGTCAAGTTTTCTTTTTGTGCGAGGGCTTTACCAATTTCATAGCCCACCATACCCGTTGCACCGACTAACAGGACTGGTAACTTCGCAGTCATAGCTCTAATCCTCAATTGCACAGAAAAGATTGCCAGAACAGATTACACAGAACAGATTAAATTGAATATAAAAAATACTCGTTATTCAACAATTAATACAACAATTAATGCAATTTTTAAAGAAACACTAATCAAGGCTATTTCCCGTAGGTCTGTTTTCAATTAAGACATGTCCAATCAACATGCTTTATAAATCCAGAGATCGGCACAGGCCGCCTTAGATCATTGTGAACAGGCTAGGACATCGATCGAGGACTCGCTTGAGAGAACTCGCTTGAGAGTTAGCCTTGATTAATGTTGGATATCTTGCACGGAGTCATTGTAAGAATCATCTGTTCCTGTACTATCGTGCAATTAATTTTTCGGGGATCGCAATCTGTCAGTCTTTCTTTCCATTAGTCGATCGAACTTCATGAAGTTCTTCAACAACGGGTTAAGTCCTGCTGCATTTGCAAGGATTTCATGACGTTTGGGAAGATGAAGTTAACGGATAGTGGGTTTGGAGATAGCCGATCGCGGCGGGGCGATCGGTAATCACTCCATCCAACGTTGCCGCTTGTAGCGTTTCCAAAATTTCCTTAAAGAGTTTTCCCGGTTTATAGCCTAGGGTTTTGAGGTCATGGCCGGTGAGCAATGGTTTGACGGCTGCCAATTGGGTTAAGTAATGCCAAATTGCGCGACGAATGGGGCGCGATCCCCTTGCTGCCACAAGGGATAGCAGCGGTAAATCGTAGGGCTTCAGTAATTGGTAAATTTGACTGGCGCGATCGCACTGGGGTAACTGCTGGTTCACTTGCAGTTCCACCGCCGCCAATTGCGTTAAACGATCGATGCAATCCACCGCTAACTGCAAATTTTGTGCAACCGTCTGCCGGACAGTCGTGAGACGGCTGGCCTCGTTGGTGAGACGGCTGGCCTCGTTCATCGTATCCTGCATTGAATTTGTCGCTAGATCGATCGATCGTTCAGCCAACGGATCAGCAGGCGGTTCGGGCTCGATCGCGGCAATCAGCACTTCCAACAACATCTGCCAAGACTGAAGATGGCCTTCTTGGTTACACTGTTGCATCCACCATTCCATCAAGCGTAACTGTCGCCACAGTTGCGTTGTTAACTTCAGCGTTGGATAGATACAGCACAGCGCATCCAGTTCCGCTAATTTACGAACCGCCAATCGCCAATACTTCGCTTGCAGAATATATTTTAATTCCGCCTTCAGTCGCGTTTGTAAGGCCGGGGCAATGACCTTGCCATTCTGTGTCTCGCGCACCTGATTATAAATGCCACTGGCGATCGCGTGGCGGATGTAGCCTTCCGTTTGCGCATCGAAGTCAAACCCCAACCGCGCAGCAAACCGAACGCCCCGGTAAATGCGCGTCGGATCTTCAATAAAACTATTGGGATGCAACACCCGCACACACTTCGCCCGCAAATCCAGCACCCCACCAAAGAAATCCAACATTTCCCCCGATCGAGGATTTGTCAGCCGCAACGCCAAGGCATTAATCGTAAAATCCCGGCGGTAGAGATCCTGCTGAATCGAACTGGCCTCCACTTCGGGATTCGCCGCTGGGTAGGGATAGAACTCCGTGCGAGCCGTGGCAATGTCGATCCAGAGGGAATCCAGTACAGGATCCTTGTGCCAAGTTAAGGCCGCCGTCTGAAATTTGCCATGGACTTCTAATTTGGCTTCCGGATATAACGCCTGCAACGCCTTGGCTAACTCAACCCCGGCCCCGGCCTCCGCCGATCGGTGATAGCCATCCACCACCAAATCCAAATCCGTCAGCATCACCGGCTGGCCCACTGCCGAGAGCATCAGATCCCGCACACCACCCCCCACCAGATATAAATGCCAGCCCCGTTCCTCCGCTTGCTGGGCCGCGATCGACAAAATGGCTTTTAGTGGGTCAATTAATTTATTCAGCGAAGGCACTACCGCATGGCGCGGGGGCACCACGGTGATCGATCGACGGGCGTGACCTTCCGATCGGGGCGATCGCGGGTCTTGCCGATCCTGATCCTGGCGATGCAACTGCCGCAGCACATCCGTCCGCGTCACGATACCCACTAACTTGCCCTGCTCCAGCACGGGTAAGCGGCCAATGTCATAGGTCACCATCAATTCTTCGATCGCCGGTAGGGTCGTCTCTGGGGCGATCGTATGCAGATTCGTCGTCATGTAGCCCTTGACCTTGGCATGGCTAAAGCCATGGTGGAAGGCAATGTCCAAATCACGCCGGGAAATCACGCCGATCAGTTGCCCCGCATCATCCATCACCGATAGGCCAGAATGCCCATAGCGCAGGAGGATCCGCTGAGCTTCGGCGATCGTGGTTTCCGGCAAAATGGTGCGCACGGGGGAGGACATCAGTTCCCTGGCAGTGGGGGCCGGAGGAATCTGTGCCCGCAACTCAACTAGCAACTGCTCCAGAATTTGCGGATAGTCCCCCTCCCGCAGATTCAGTGCTGCCGCTTTGGCATGACCACCGCCCCCCCAGGGTTTGAAGAGTTGATTCAGATCGGTTCCTTTAATCCGCGATCGGCCAATCACGGACATCTTGCCACAGGAGGCTTCGATCGGATCCTCTGCACAGCCATAGCGATGGGCCAGCAGGATCCCATCCACATCCGTCAGATCGACCAAGTGAGAAATTAGCGTAGACAGACCGGGGACAAATTCAGCGGTTTCCAGCAGCACCCAGGCGAGGGTATACCCCTGGATTCCTTCCGTCTGAAGCCGTTCCAGGGCTTCCCCTAACAGAACTTGCAACTGGGGGGAGAGGCCCGGTTCTAGGTACTCGCTAATCACCGGAAGGCTGGCCCCCTGGGTCATCAGCCAGGTTAGCGCCGCTGCATCCCGAGGGGTCGTATGGTCAAAGGTGAGGGATCCCGTATCCACATGGATCCCCAAGGCGAGAACCGTGGCATCCAGGGCATTCAGCACATAGCCTTCCTGCTGCAACTGTTCTGTGATCAGGGTCGTAGTGGCTCCCAAATCCTCGACAATTGTCTCCTGGGCTGGAATATCACAGTCAGCCTGGGGATGGTGGTCATAGATCGCGATCGGCACCGGCAAGTCCAGCCATTCCGCCGTTTTGCCCAAGCGATCGCGGCTTTGGGTATCCACAATGCTGATCGATCGAATTTGATCCCCAGGTACCGATCGCCGCTCAATCAAGGGATACTCATCCCGGTAAAGCGCCAGAAAGTCCCGGACTGCTGGGTGAGCCCCCCCTGCTAGGACAATCCGAGATCCCGGTCGTAGCCGCGCTAATCCAACCGCTGCACCCAGCGTGTCGAAATCTGCGGTCGTATGGCATAGAATCAAATCCATTTTTCTGATACGGTACTGTCATGGGTAGATCGCGCAGCGCAACCCTGCGATCGTGCATGGGATCGTGCCGCAACGGATCTAAAATTTTAATCAACGCTGTCTTGGGAGAAAAAAATGACGATCCTGTTCCAACTGCTGCTGACCATTCTGGTTCTATTTTCCTTCGCCCTGGCTGTCTATGTACCTGTTGCCTATGCATCTCCCCAAAATTGGGATCAGTCTAAGCGGCTGATTTTCCTGGGATCCATTGTTTGGGCAGGATTGGTCATTGCCGTGGGTGTGCTCAATTTCTTGGTTGCTTAGATCTCTTGGTTGCTTAGATCTATATCATCCAACTTTTAAGATCCTCGGGGAGCGTTTTGGGTTCGGTGGCGATCGTCTCAAATAGTCACAATCCACGCTCCTTTAATTTTTGGAAATTCCCCCTTAAAATTACACAAGTCGCTTTTTCTCGATCGATCTATCACTTTAGATAGAGAAAACTTGAGTTGTAATTTCATACCCGTCGATATAGCTTTCAATGGGGTTGGAGGCTACAGAAATCTGTGACAGTTCAGATTTAATGTGTTCCCCACTTACTCGCAGTACAATTAACGAATGGCTACTTTTGAAGGAACATTTGCCCACGCAGAGGCCTATCGCTTCGCAATTATTATTGGGCGTTTTAATGATTTGGTCACCATCAAGCTCCTGGAAGGCTGTCAAGACTGCCTAAAGCGTCATGGAGTGGATGTTGACCCCCAGGGCACCCAGGTGGATTACATTTGGGCACCGGGTTGTTTCGAGCTACCTTTGTTAGCACGACAGGTGGCGGGTTCGGGTCGCTATGATGCAGTGGTCTGCATTGGTGCAGTCATTCGGGGCGGCACTCCTCACTTTGACTACGTGGCTGCTGAGGTGTCCAAGGGCGTTTCGGCGGCGGCGTTCCAAACAGGTGTTCCCATTATCTTTGGGGTGTTGACTACAGACAACATGCAGCAGGCCCTGGAAAGAGCTGGGATTAAGAGCAATAAAGGCTGGGAATTTGGCATGAGTGCGCTGGAGATGGCCAGCCTCATGCACCAACTGCGGGAAGCCGGTTGTACGAATGGCCAAAGCCCGATTGGCCAAAGCCCGATCGCCAGTTCTCCTACCCTGCACACCTTGCCGGTCACCGTGGCAGATAGCTAGGGGCGATCGCGGCAGGTTCGATCGCGCGGTTCATCATTCTAAATCTTGGCTACAAATCGGCTGTAAAGCTTAGCTAGCTGTAAAGCTTAGCTATAAGTTAGCGCTGATTGTGGGGACATTTAAACACCTCACGATCAGCGCTTTAACTATTACAACTTTAACTATTGCAACGATGATTGCCTATGATGGCAGCCTAGTTCCGCTACTCAGTCGGTTCCTCAGCGGCTGGACTGGACTGGGTTGGACTTTTTTCCTGGTTGGGAGAAGCAGACCCTCCCGCACTGGGGACTTCCGCATCGGGCTGGCTATCGGATTTGCTGTCGGATTTGCTATCAGATTTGCCGAGGGGTTGGCTCTCAGGTTGGCTAGGCGTCCCTTCAGGCACCGCCTTTATCGTCTCAATCGTCTCAGCAGAATTTGTCGCGATCGCGGGAGCATTCTGCGGCGAGGGTGTTTCTGGGGCAGGCGGTTCGATCGGGGGCTGGGTGATGATAGGAGTCGCGATCTGGCTGGCTTCAACGACTTCAACTGTCACTTCAACCGCTTCGACAACCGCTTCCACTACTGGCACCGATTCCACCACGGGCACTGCTTCCACTACTGGCACCGCTTCCGCCACGGGCACTGCTTCCACTACTGGCACCGCTTCCACGACTTTGACTTCAGGAGCAGTCTCCAGCGAAGTCTCCAGTGAACGGTCAGATAAGACCTGAGCTGGAGTTTCAGATACCGCTTCCGGCGATACCGCTTCCGGTGCAAGCTGAAGCAAGTCAGGCGCGATCGTTTCTACCGCACTAAATTCCACCGCGATCGCGTCGATCGCTGGCAATTGCGAGGAGGACGGGTTAGAGGGCGTCGTGTCCCCGATCGGCGGATTGAGGCGCTCCGCATCGATTTCCGCAGCGTCTCGGGGCATAACTTCAACGGGCGAAATTTTTACGGGCGCAACTTCAACCGGCGTAACTTCAACTGGCGTAACTTCAACCGGCGTAACTTCCACAGGTACAGCTTCAACGGGGGCCGCTTCCACTTCAGTGCGCAACTCAGCGACAGGTTTAACTACAGGTTCAACTACAGGTTCAACTACAGATTCAACTACAGGTTCAGCCAAGGGGGACTGCGTTGGCGTTGGCTCGATGGGGGATTCCGGGGATTCTAAAGGCGCATCTAACCCGCGATCGAACGATTTCGCCTGCCACGATTCCGCCTCAAACGGCTCAACAGCAAATTCTTGCAACGGCTCCTGGGCAGCCCGATCGGGCATCCGCAAGTCTTCGATCGGCTGCTCTAGTTCTAATTTTTGGGGTTCAAAAACTTCTTCATTAAAAACAGGAATTTCTTGAGGCTGCGGCAGTTCCAACGGCTGGAGCGGCTGCAATTCACGCACCGTCTCTTCCACCGTGATGTTAATGGGCATCCGCACCGGCTGAAGTTCTTCGATCCAGCAAGCGGCGATCGGCATCGTCCGTTCCAAATCCTCCAGCGGTCGGGGAATCACCATGACGGCGTGCAGTTCACCCACCCGATCGGCCTCGGCCATGCCAATTTCGATCGCAGCGGCCACGTTGGACATCGACCCCCGCACGATCGCGGTACAGAGCCCAGCACCCGTGGTGTGATAGGCCGATAAGGTAACATCCGCCGATTTCAGCATGGCATCAGCGGCGGCCACCAATGCCGGGAACCCCCGCGTTTCGATCAACCCCACGGCCTGATCGCGAAACCGATTATTCTCTCGTCCTTCCACTAGTTCCGCCAACCGACTCCCGATCGGCAACACTTCCTCCAAATTGGGCATGGGCCGGGGAATAATGACCGACGAGGTTTTTTGGCCAAACTGAGCGGCTAATTCTTCCCCCGTCTGAATGGCCAAGCGAATATCCGGCGTTCTGCCCCGCACGACCGCCGTACAGTAGCCACTACCAATCTGCTCATACCCCACCAAGGTCACAGCGGAGGACTTCAGCATCATGTCTGCAATGCCCACGATCGCTGGGAAGCTCTGGGCCGAAATCAGCCCAAGCGCCAGATCGGAATAGGGATCGTCAGAACGGGTACGATACATAGAAGTCTTGAATGGGGTTCGTTGCTATTCTATCGCCTCCAGTTCCAGCTACCCCGATTCCCTAGGTTTAATCCAGCAATGCCTCTGTTTAGAAAGACTCATCCTTCTGGACGGGGCATGGGCAAGCTTAAACATCCACCCCTTCGATCGGGGCAAACCCTTGGCGCTGAATATTTTCCGTCACGGTGCGCGGCTCTAAAAATTGCAACAAATAATCCGGCCCCCCTGCCTTGGAGCCAACGCCGGACAACTTAAAGCCTCCAAAGGGTTGCCGTGCGACGATCGCCCCGGTAATGCTGCGGTTGATGTACAAGTTGCCCACTTCAAATTCAGCCTTGGCCCGCTCAATGTGCGACGGGGTGCGGGAAAAGAGGCCCCCGGTTAAGGCAAAATTCGTCCCATTGGCGATCGCCAACGCCTGATCAAAATCCGTCGCCTGCATCACCGCCAACACAGGGCCAAAAATTTCCTCCTGGGCGATCGTGCTTTGCGGATCAACGTTGGTAAAAATCGTCGGCCCCACAAAATAGCCCGTTTCTGGGCTGGGTAATTCGATCGCGAGGGTGGCCTCTGCTTTTCCCTTAGCAATGTAGTCCCGAATCCGTTGCTGGGCTGCGGCATCAATCACCGGCCCCACCTGGGTACTGGCAGCGGCGGCATCCCCCACATTGAGGGATTGGGTGGCTTCCACCAATCGCGCCACAAAGGCGTCATAAATCGGCGCAAGCACCACCACCCGCGAACAAGCCGAACATTTCTGTCCGCTGTAGCCGAAGGCGGAATACACCACCCCCTGCACGGCTTGATCTAAATCAGCGCTCTCGTCAACGATGATGGCGTTTTTGCCCCCCATTTCCGCCACGACACGCTTCAGGTGTTTTTGTCCCGGTTGCAATACTGCCGCATCGGCATAGATCTGGCAGCCCACCTCCTGGGAGCCGGTAAAGACAATCATCTGCACATCACGGTGTTTAACGAGGTAATTGCCAACGGTGGAGCCACGACCGGGAATGTATTGAAACACACCGGGGGGAATTCCGGCTTCAACCAAAATTTCACTCAGCTTTGCCGCAATCACCGAGGTTACTGCAGCGGGCTTAAGCAATGCACAATTCCCCGTCACCAATGCCGCGATCGTCATGCCGGTGGGAATCGCTAACGGAAAATTCCACGGCGAAATGACTAACACAAGGCCCTTCGGCTGATAGAAATAGCGATCGGTTTCCCCTGCTACATCGTAGCTGAGTTCCTGGGCGAGCCGTTCCATTTCTGCGGCATAATAGCGACAAAAATCCACCGCTTCTGAAACTTCCCCATCCGCTTGCCGCAGAGGTTTTCCCGCTTCATAGACCATCCAGGCATTTAACTCGTGGCGACGGGCTTCTAGTAAATCGGCGACTTTGCGAATGATGGCAACCCGTTCTTTGACGGGTGTACGTTTCCAGGTGGCAAAGGCGGTTTTTGCGGCGGTAACAGCCTCCTCCGCTTGGTCTAAATCGATCTGTCCCACTGTTCCCACGACCTGACTGGGCTGCGAGGGATTGACCGATGGCAGGGTCGCATCTGTAGTGATCGATCGACCGTTGATTAACGGCCCGTAGGTCTGTCCCAACTGTTGTTTTACACTGGCAAGTCCAGCATTCGCCCGATCGCGCAGATTTCCCAGGGCGTAGTCCGTATCCGGCGCTGGATCAATCCGACTCAGTGACGGAGAACTAGGGGCGATCGCCAGCGGATTCACTTCTAGTAATTCATCGCCTTCCCCCCACCTTGGAATCGCCAACAACTCCTCCGTGGGTCGCGCTTCCAAACTCTGCCGCAGGAATGAACTGTTGGCCGTATTTTCCAGCAAACGGCGAATTAAATAGGACATACCCGGAATTAAGTCCCCATAGGGGCAATAAATCCGTACCCGCTGCCCCCGTTTGGCGATCGCGGTGGCCAAATTATCCGCCATGCCGTAGAGCATTTGAAATTCCACCCGTCGTTTGGGAATGGCCAAGGCATCCACGATCGCGAGGGCATGGGCCTGGGAGCGCACATTATGACTGCCGATCGCGGCGTACAGGTGGGCATGATTTTCCAGCAGCAAGGCCGTCATGCGCTCGTAATTGGCATCGGTGGAGGACTTGTGGTTATAGACCGGCGTGGGCCAATGATTCTGGCGCGATAGAATCGTTTCCTGATCCCAATAGGCTCCCTTGACCAGGCGCAGAGTGATCGGATGGCCGCGCTCCTTGACCCAGGTAATCAAATCCTTCAAATCACCATAGCTATCGCGAAGATAAGCTTGCAGCGTCATCCCCACATCGGTGCGATCGCGAAATTCTTCTTCCAACAGCAATTGTTTCAAGGCCGTTAGGGTGGCCTCTTTATAGCGGTATTGCTCCATGTCAAAATGCACCGCGACGCCCAATTCCTTCGATCTCCGCAGTAAGGTGCGAATGCGATCGCTGACCTTGGCTTGGGATCCGGCTGCATCCAGGGGATCAAATTGGGAATAAAAGGCCGTTAATTTGACGGACACTTGTACCTTGGGTAAGGCATCTCCCTCCGCAGCATCAATGTTCGCCACCGTTGACCAGCCTTTCGCAGCATCGGTTAACTGTGCCATTAAATCTAAATACTGCTGCAAATATTCCTGCGCTTCCGTTTCCGTAATCACGGCCTCACCCAACAGGTCGATCGTGAAGGCCATCGACTGTTTACGTAGCTGTTCAATACTTTTGAGCGCTTGCTTGAGAGTTTCGCCTGCAATATATTTCCGCGCTAGGGTTTCCACTGCTGTTGCCAACGTCGTTGCCGCAACCTGTCCTGGAACGGAATCGGCATGGGTAAAATTTAACAATCCCTTCAAGGCTTGGGGCAGTTCCACCGCTGCATCGCCCAGGTATTCCTGGAGGTGACGGGCGATCGCGGCTTTGGTTTTCAATGCTGGCAGGCAATCGATTAAGCGAAATAACTGCACCCGCAGTCCGGGATTTTCCATCGTCCAAGCCAGCAGCTTGTCGTCCCAGCGCAACTGATCTTGGAACTTAGCAAAGAACGATCGCTTTTCTCCCGTTTGCGCCAAGAGTTCCCGCGCGATCGCTTGGACTTGGGCTTCGTAGGGAGACTTATACACGTGTTCTGAAAGGGTACCAGAGGTAGAAATTGCCATCGAACAGCCTCCCGTATGATGCGAAGGGAAAGGGTTGAATAGACTGATCCACTGGGAATCAAACAAAAAATCTGAGATCAATCAAGGAATTAAATTTCTAGAATAAAGAATTAAATTTCTAGAATGAAAGACTTGCAATCAGTTAAGAATTCACAAGCAACTTTGACAGATTAGTTTGAGCGAAATTGCCAGAAGTGATGGGTTGCAAAACACTCAAGTTCTATAGCGATCCTAAACGAAAGCAATCCTCAATGACGGGTGAGTTCTGTACATTTTGCCCTCACCCTAAATCCCTCTCCCAACTTGGGCTACCGTGTACACACAAGTCAGGGGAAAGTCATTTTCCAACCTAAGAAAATGCCTTCAAACCGTTGTAGACCCTTGACGATCGTCACAACACCAGGGGGACGCTGCGAGGGATAGCCAGACCATCCC
>NZ_JACJRC010000037.1 GCF_014697025.1 Alkalinema sp. FACHB-956
GCCCAATACTAGCTGAATTGCCATACTGAGAATTGCTGGATGGGTTGTGCATTGTCGTTGAATCAGCGTTAATTTGGCTGCAATATCCACAGATCAACTCCAAACCCTTCGAACGGAGTCGAGTAAACTCGCTGATGGGCGAGTTGGTACAGGCCGAGTTGGTACAGGGCGAGTTGGTACAGGCCGAGTTGGTGTAGGCCGAGTGGAGTGTGATCCCCGCTGCAGTTAGTTTGCCGATTCAAGATTTAAGCTTTTCTTCCAGTGAAGCAACTAGTAACCCAAAAATAGCAACCAAATGGCAAAAGTTTTACGCCTATCTGGGTGTGGTTCAGCTAAATTATTCAGCATCATTTTAGATAAATGACCAAAATCCAGCTTCTGCTTGGCCGATCGCCTAGGGGGAAGCTGGTAACGGAAGGGTGTGGAATGCTACGAAATAGCTTGCCATGGGATTGAAGTGATCTAGGAGCTGAGGTTTGTCCCGAATCGGTTGCACTGAATCGATCTGATGCAATCGGGTGCACGCCCTTCGGTGATACCAAAGGTTCAGTGGAGCATTGCAGTCGCCGTGGCGTATTGCAGTTAGTCAGTCTTGGGTGGAGGAGTGAAACACGTATGATGAGTTGGGAAACGGGTTCGAGTATCGCACGGATGCAGCGGGAACGGGCTTGGGTGGAAATCGACCTTGCCGCGATCGCCCACAATATGCAGCAGGTTCGCCGGATCCTCAAACCCGGCACCGATCTGATGGCTGTGGTCAAAGCCGATGCCTATGGTCATGGAGCCGTCACCGTGGCGCGAGCCGCCCTGCAAGCTGGGGCGACGTGGTTAGGTGTTGCGACGATCCCCGAAGGCATTGAACTGCGGGAAGCGGACATTGAAGCCCCGATTTTAGTGCTGGGAGCCACCAACTTACCGGAACAAGTGCGAACGATCGCCCGTTGGAATCTACAACCGACTCTGTGCACCCCTAAACAAGCACTCGTGTTTGCTGAAGCGATCGGCGATCGATCCCAGCTTCCCGTTCACCTCAAAATTGATACCGGAATGTGCCGCCTAGGGACGCCTTGGCAGGAAGCGGTGGAATTTATCCATCTGGTGCGCCGCTTGCCGAATTTATCCATTGCCAGTCTCTATTCCCATTTCGCCACCGCCGATGATCCCGATCAAACCATCATGCGGGAACAGCAGCGCCGCTTTGACGAGGTCATTCGTGCCTGTGGCATTCAAGACGCCCCCGATCGACCCAAGCTGCACTTCGCCAACTCCGCTGCCACATTGGCCGATCGGGCATTGCATTACGATATGGTACGAACGGGACTGATCACCTATGGACTGTATCCTTCACCGCACTTGAGTTCAGGGGTTGATCTGCGCCCCGCCATGCAAGTCAAGGCCCGCGTGACCCAGGTGAAAACCATTCCACCGGGAACCGGCGTGAGCTATGGCCATCGCTTTGTCAGCGATCGGGACATGCAGGTGGCGGTGATTGGGATTGGCTATGCCGATGGGGTGCCGCGTAATCTCTCCAACCAGATGGAAGTCCTGGTACGGGGGCAACGGGTGCGACAGATTGGGGCCATCACCATGGATCAGATCATGCTGGATGTCAGCACCCTTCCCGATTTGCAAGCGGGGGAAGTGGTGACGGTGCTGGGGCAGGATGGCGACGATCGCATTAGTGCCGATGATTGGGCTAACCAATTAGGCACGATTTCCTGGGAGATTCTCTGTGGCTTTAAGCACCGACTGCCTCGGGTTACCGTGGATCAACTCCGCTGCGATCGGGTACGGGATGAGTCCCGCTCTTAACCCTGCTGCTGTTCAATCTGCCTCAACTTGCTTCAACTTGCTTCAACTTGCTTCAACTTGCTTCAACTTGCCTCAACCTGCGGGGAGGGAACGATGGGAAAGATCCATGAGATTAGCCAGCTTATAGACAATCCGTGCGCCCACGTTCCCATCCCACTCTGCATCCCCCACTTCGCACAGGTCGAAACCGATGATTTTGCGGCCACTCTTGACCAGTTCCCGGAAGAGACAAAAGGCTTGTTCTAGTTCCAATCCACCGGGAACAGGTGTGCCTGTGTTGGGACAGAGTTTTGGATCGAGTCCATCAACATCAAAGCTAATGTGAACAGATTGCGGAAGATGACTAATCATTTCACGGCAGAGTTCAATCCAGGAAATACCCGCGTACAGTTTTTGGTGAATAACCGGATCGTAATAGGCAACAATGCGTCGATCGGAATTGTCAATCAATTGCACTTCATCATGGCAAATGTCCCGCAGCCCAACTTGGACAAGTTTGGTGATTTGCGGTAACTTGATTGCGTTAAACATGATCGATGCATGGGAAAACTCAAAGCCTTCATAGGCATCCCGTAAATCCGCATGGGCATCAATGTGCAAAATGCCGAATTCAGGATAGACCTCCGCTAAGGCGCGATAGTAACCTAAGGGAGAACTGTGATCGCCACCAATGACCGCAACTCGCTTGCCGTTAGACAATGCATCACGACAGTGTTGATATAACCATTGGTTAACTGATTCACAGGCTTGATTAATTTCCGTTAGAACCGGAGCGAGATCGGGAGTTTCCGTTAAGGCTCTCCCCTGTTCTAAGCGATCGATAATTTGTCCGGCCTTTTCCCGGTAATAACCGTTTTTCTCCAGAATATCTTGGGGAATCTCCATCATGAAGATCCCCTGTTGCCAACCCTCGGGATTGTCAAAATCATACAAATCCAGTTGGGGCGATGCATCCAAAATTTGCTGCGGGCCGTTGGCCGTTCCAGCCCCATAGGAAACCGTGACTTCCCACGGCACCCCAAACACCAACAACTGAGCCGACTCCGCATCAAAGGGCAGGCCGTAGAGGTTGCCATTCAGTAGGCCAATGCCACTGGGATTATAGGTTTCCAAAGGGGGATTGCCCGTGCTGTTTAAACTCGTGCTGTTCAAGCTGGAACTTGCCATCGATCGCGCCTCGCTATTGCCTCGCTATTGCAGTCTTCTAGGGGATCGCAACCCCCTATGTACCATTAACCTTCAGTCATTTTGCGAATATAGGTGGGCAAGCAAAAAGCTGCCTGGTGAACGTCGGCATTGTAATACCGCAGGCCATGGGTTTCTGCAAATTGCTCGGCCTGGGCGCGATCGAAATTCTGCAACGGATGCAGATCGCCCTTGGCACAGTAGGTTAAACTCCACAATCCCGTGGGATAGGTGGGAATGAAGACTAAATAGCAATGCACCCGATCGCGGCCAAAGACCTGCTTCAGGCAAGCATTCAACTCCGTAAAGGCTTTGGCATTAAATGAAGGGGACTCGCTCTGTACCGTAATGACGCCACCGGGCCGCAAAATCCGATGCACATCTTCATAGAACGATTGGGTAAACAAACCCTCCGACGGGCCAACGGGATCGGAAGAGTCAATGATAATGAGATCGTAGGAGGCATCGGTAGCGTCATGGACAAACTTAATGCCATCGTCAACCAGAAGGGTCAGCCGTGGATCGCCAAATGCTGAGGATATCGTCGGTAACCACTCTTTGGATGCCCGAATCACCGCTTCATCAATTTCTACCATCGTCACGGTTTCGATCGTGGAATAGCGCATGAGTTCCCGAATGGTGCCGCCATCTCCCGCCCCAATCACCAACACATCCTTAACCGTGGGATGGGTTTGCATGGGAACGTGGGTAATCATTTCGTGGTAGGCCGCTTCGTCCCACTCTGTGCACATGACCATATTGTCAATGGTCAGCATTTTTCCGCAACTATAGGTGTCAAACACCTCGACGGTTTGGTAGGGCGATTGCTCTTGGAACAACCGATCGCCCCGGAAACGAACGGATAGCGCAATTTGCCCATTACTATCAGTCAGCCACTCGTGGGGATGGGTTTGCGGAGATGCAGGCTCAGGATGGGTCATCGTTAGACGTTGCGCCTCTCTAAATAGTGAAACAACTTAGTGCAAGTGAAATTTAGTGCAAGTGAAATCGCTGATTGAAACAACTCAACACCAACGCACTAGCATACGATGTCCCCGCGATCGGCTCAAGATGTTCTGAAAACAATTTTGGGGGCCAGGTAAATTCTGCCCCCATTGAACCCAGCACTGAACCAGGGTCTAGTCGATGAAAACCTCGGGTGTAAAGGTACCGTGGAGCCCGTAGGGAACATGGTGCTTCAGCCAGAGCCGGGTGACGGGAGCCAGGGTTTGTCCATCGAGAATCACCAGGCTCGATCGATCCCGCTGGCCGTCGTACACCATCGTCAGCACCCAGCCGTCATCCTCCGCACCCTGCAAGGGGTAAGCTGCATTACGGGGCACAAAAATGGGTTCGCTGATGTAACCGTGGGGCGCAAAACTATGGACAATTTCTGCCCCGGTTGTCACATCTACCTTCGCGATCGCCTGCAACGGCATATTGCCTACCGGACGATCGGCAGCCCCCATGTAGGTATAGCGATAGTTGCGACCCACCTGTGCTGGATGGACGACGGGGAATTCACAGCACCGAGCATTGAGTAATTGCCGATCGACGGTTCCTGTTGCTAGATCTAAACGGAAGCGCCACAGTTGCCCCGGCGAGAGGGCTTCAAAGTTTGTATTGCGGAAATCCGATCCCGGTTCCACCGACGGTAAGGAGTCGTAGCAAATGGAGTCCACGACAATTTGGCCGTTCTCTTCAAAGGCGTTGGCATGGTGGAAGACAAAGCCCGATCGGGCTTCCAAGACCTGCGGAGCCGATCGACCATCGCGGGGAATCACAATCATTTTGGTGGGGCGATCGGGTTGAAATTGCAAACATTCCCCCGCCCCCCGCAGCCCAAAGACAAAGGGCAAGGGATTAAACTGCATCGGATTTTGGAAAAAGATGCAGTAGTTGGGCGTGATGGCAAAGTCGTGGATAAAGGCAAAACCAGGGATTTGGTGGCTTTGCTGCCGGACGATCGCGCCCGCTAGGTTCAATTCGTACAAATTCAGCTTGAAGGACAGGCCCGCCTGGATGGAAAAATTCACCAAGCAAGGTTCGCCTTGATCAAACTGGCTGGCGGGATCGACCCAGGGATGGGCTGCGAACGCATCACCGGACTTCAGCTTCCCGTCAAAAAATTCCAATCCCAGGGTGTCCAAGTTTGCGGGATCCAAGCGGTGGGGTTCTGCCGCTTCCCAGAGGGCTAGCAGTTTGCCCCCCCAATAGATCACCTGGGTGTTGGCAATATTCTTCAGTTTGGTGTCAAAGGCGTTGGCCCAGAATCCCCCCGATCGCTGGGTGCCAAAGACACCACGATAGAGAATTTTTTCCGCCTTTTGTTCCGCCACGTAGCCTTCCGTTTGCACGTAGCGATTGCGAAAATGGACGCGGCCTGACTGGAAGGTGAAGGCGCAGATCATACCATCCCCATCAAAGGGATGCTGCACCGGAGTGCCTGCTACATCCAGCATTCCCGGCCCGTTGCGGAACAGGGTTCCCGTCAACCCTTCTGGAATAGTCCCTTCAATCTCATCAATCCAGTAGTCATACTCACGCTTGAGCGATCGATATCCTTTGGCCCATTCATTCCGGTCATAGGAGCTAGCAGTAGAGGAGACAACGGGCGAAGAAGTCATGAAGTTATATTAAGAAAGGTAAACATCTCTATCTTACCCCGTCTCATAAAAACAAGGACACATGCTCAATGTGCCCTGCGGGAGTGTGTTTTGAGATGGCATACTTTGAAAAAGTGTGTTCTGGCGGAGCATTTTTGCCCATCGACACCGTGAACGATGTCCTAGGGGCCAATTTGGGCTTTCATCCGGTCTAGGGTAATCCGCATATTGTCAAACATCTGTTGCGGCGTCATGCCAAACTGGCCCAGTTGGGTTTTGAGTTGTTCGATCGTCATGCGAGCGGAGAAATCATCGGAGAGCTCCAGCCGCTTCATCATAATTTTGAAGCGATCCATCACTTCTTCCATTTGTTCGATGTATTTGATTTTGCCATCGCGATCGAACTTGCCGTAATGACTACCCAATTCAATCAGCGATTGATAGGTCTGAAAGACATCCTTGGCTTCTTGCTGGACAATTTCTGATTCAAAAAAAGACATGGGTGTTAAATGCGATCGTTTGTGAAGGGCTTGACCTAACAAAATCATTCTAGTGTAGCGGCTAGAGGCAGACTAGGTAGGGGTTTCACTACTCAGCCCATCCCTACCGAGCTATCCCTACGAACCGAGCCAACGGCATTGATTCCCATGCATTGATTCCCATGCATTGATTTCTATGCATCAAGTCCATTGAATTCCCTGTAGAAAACTCAATGGACTGGCAGACTTGTTAAGCTGAACAACCTGCGATCGCAAAGATCACCCGTTGGAATTAGCGACGAAACAACCCAAACAATCCTCGCCGCTCAGTTGCTTTGGCCGCTGGGGGCGCTGGGGGGGGCGTTGGGGTATTGGCTTGAATCTTGCTGATAAAACGATTGGCTAGGGAATTGTTGGGATCTAATTTGAGGGCTTGTTTGAAGTAGACCCGCGCCATCCCCAGATTATTTTGCTTAAAGTGGATGTACCCCAAGAGGGCATGGTAATCACTGCGTTGGGGATTAATCCGAATGGCATCCTTGAGTTCTAGCATGGCCTCTTTCCAAGAGCCATTTTGGGCGTATTGTGTCGCCCGATCGTAGTGTCGCTGGGCATAGTCCTGCTGGGGATGCTCGGGCTTGGGGGCACTCCCTAATCCACTGGCGGGCGGGGGCGTGGTGATTGAGTGGGCTGGCTGGGCTATCAACCCCGATCGTTTTTCACGAATAGCGCCATCGCCTTGCTTGAGCTGCAAGTAGACTAAATTGAGTTCACTCAACTGCTGCGTAATTTGGGCAAACTCGGTCAAGGGCAGAAACTGTTGCTCTGCAAGCGCTGTAATCTTCTGCTCATAAAAAATTTCTGCGGCGTGTACTGGTTGCCGACTCAGTTCCCGTGCCACCTCAGTGCAGACACTCCCATTCTTCAGTAACTGCCCCGCCTGTAGACGCAACAGCGCCCCAGCTTCCTTACGCCCCTGTTCTTCCTTCAGTTTGGTGTAAGCTGGGTTGACCAATTTGGCCAACAGCTGGGTCGCCAATTCTCGAGTTGTCGGATCGGCGTTGACATACCGATCGGGATGGAGAATTTTCGCAATACTCCGGTAACGCTTCAGAATCCGTTGAGGATCCGCAGTTACTGAGATCCCTAAAACTGCATAGGGATCAGATAACCATTTGAGCCAGTCAGAGGTGAACTCGCTAAGGGTCATGTCTATCCTTGTCGGAATGAGGCAGGGTGGCTAAAGGGGAATCAGAACGATCCAAGGAAATACGTATTACCTAGATTGCGAAAAATATGCATGTCAACATCGGCACCTTAGGAAAGTTTAGGGGGGGCACTAGAGAGACCCAGTAACAAGAGCAACAATCTCTCCAGCAAAAACACTCTCTCCAGTAAAAGTGATTAGTAACATGCAATCTACAGAACTCAATTAGATTAAGCTCAATCAAAAGAACAAGTTTCTCTGTTGAGAGGAATCTAGGGAGGGGGCTACGTAGGATTACGGCAGGTAACTAAGTCTAACTAAGTTATATCCGTTAAGCAAAATCCACGTATCTTCATCACTTTCTCATGGATTCTACTTATCTTAGTTACTTCTTCACAGCGTTTACAGTAGTACCGGGAACTCTTTGAAAAATTCCTCTGAAGCATTCTAATAAAAGCTGAGAATTATACAGCATTTTAAAAAATTGCAAGTGATCTGAATCGCTGTAGAGAGTAGAGCGTGATCAACTCTAGCGGGGCATGCTAGAAACAATGCTGAAGCAAGC
The DNA here is from genome assembly GCF_014697025.1 of Alkalinema sp. FACHB-956. NCBI lineage: Bacteria > Bacillati > Cyanobacteriota > Cyanophyceae > Leptolyngbyales > Leptolyngbyaceae > Alkalinema > Alkalinema sp. FACHB-956. The sequence goes on from NZ_JACJRC010000037.1 coordinate 7,855, forward strand.
GGTTTAGTGATTTGAGGAGGTTGCGACTTCTGAGGGAAAACCCGTTGGTAGAGTGCTATCCAAGTTGCCTACTGCGCCCACTCGCCTAGCACAGTCTAAGCAGAGTTACTACAGTTTAAGCAGAGTTACTGAGGTAAAGGACTTAGGTAAAGTTATTGCGTCTGCGTCCTCTACGCCGATTGGCCGATTGGTTAAGTATTCACACTATTCAATCCTTGATATTCAAGCTACTGACTCATTGATGGCTCATTGATGACTCATTGATATGTATGCATTGTTGATTGATTCTCCAGGACCCAGGGTTGCATTTGTTAAACTCTATTGATTGGCCTAAGGACTGTTAGTTTGAAAACTTACTGCGCCGTCCCGATCGCACGATCGCTGGAAACCGTAGGAAGTTGTCCATAGGGCGTCGTCCATACTGTTGTTCATAAATGTTGTTCATAATCCTGTTCGCAATAGAATGGGCGATAGATATAGGCGGCAGGTATGCTGATAGTACGGGTATACTAGGGAGATCCCCATCCATGATTCAAACGCTGAAAAATCGTAAAATTGCTGCTGTTTTGGCATTTACGGGTGCTGCCCCCCTAGCGCTCCCTGGGATGGCCCATTCAGTCCACATGGTGGGGTTGCACAAGCTCTATCTGGGTCAATACGGTTGGTTTGTGATTTACCTGCTGCTGGGGTTTACCCCCATTCCTTGGATTGCAGGGGTTCTGGAAGGCGTTTGGTACCTGGTGCAGGAGCCCGAGGAATTCGATTGGAATTTTAACCAGGGCCTTGCCGCTACAGAAATTTCTTTGCAAGCGCCGCTACGATCGCCCCAGGCCAGTCGAACGCTGGATGTGACCGATGCGGTACGGGAGTTGGATCAACTGCGCCAGGATGGACTCATTTCTGAATACGAATTTGAGCAGAAACGACGAAAGCTGATCGATCGAATCGGCTAACTCTAGAATAGGGAAGTACTAGGGTTTACTGAGGATGGCATGGCATTGCTGGACTGGCTCAATCTGTGGAATGGTATCTTGGGAGGACGTAACGGGTTGGGCGGAAATCGACCTGCGTTGCCTTGGCAGAGCCTGAAAGCAAAAATTGCCAATGACCCCTATTACCGATTTCATACCTTAGAAGAAATTAAACTAGCCGCTTCCTTGGGCATCCAAATCGATGTCAATATGGCGGGGGTCGATGATTGGCTGCGTTTACCGGGGGTATCCATTCACCAAGCCCGCAGCTTAACCCAGTTGGTTGAATCCGGGGTGCAATTTTATTCGTTAGACGATCTAGCCGCCGCCTTGGGGCTGCCCGTGACCCGCTTGCAACCCGTTGCGCCCATTTTGCGATTTTGCTACTACGAAATGGATTCCCTCGATCGCATTGAGCGACTGGATCCCAATAGTGCCACGATCGAAACCCTGCAACGATTGCCGGGAGTTGGGCCTGTTCTGGCTCGGGCGATCGTGCGCCATCGTACCTCCCACGGACGCTACCGCAGTTTAGTGGACATGCAACAGCGCCTCAATTTACCAGGTCAGACGACAGCCAAACTCATGCACTATCTCAAGTTTTAGGCCAAGGTTGTCTAACGTTTGAGGCTAAGGTCGTCAGGCTAAGGTCGTCAGGCCATTGAAGTAATCCTGGAGTTGGCGACTGTGGTCGTGGGAGAGTTTGCCCGGTGGAATTTCGTCACGGTAAAAGGCTTGTACGTCCATGACTTCCATTTCGTCTAAGGCTTGCATCTGGCCCACGGCTTCCACTTCCACCACGACACAGATGGAGTGAACCCGTGGATCGCGATCGGGATGGGAATAAACCCCCACCAGCCGTTTGATTTTGGCAACTTCCAGTCCCGTTTCTTCCGCCAATTCTCGATGCACCGCTGTGGGCAAATCTTCGCCCCAGTCCACCATGCCCCCCGGCAGCCCCCATTGACCGTTATCGCGTCGTTTGACCATGACAATGCGCCCGTCCGCAAGCGTTGCAATAATGCTGGTTCCAGTCACGGGGTGACGGAAGATCACTCCCATCACATTTTTGATAAAGTGCCACAATCGACGCATAGCAATTAGGTTTCCTGATATAGAGCAGACCGAGGAAGTCAACAATGACAGTGTTGAAAAAAGTGTTGAAAAATTAGGAATTCCAGACAGTCATGACCCCACAATACTGAAGTTGACAGGATGGGGAGTCCAAAGGGTGCAGCCAAAGGGCTAGCATTCGGACTCATCCCGGCAATTTCTCTACAATTTTAAGTTCTGGCTTCAATTTTAAGTTCTGGCTTCAGTTCTGGATTGTTTTTAGACCCAGGAACCCTGGAAAACGGCTATTGGTGGATCCTGTTCAACTTTGGGATCCCAACGACTCACCAGAACAAGCCTTCTAGTCCTCGGGCAAATCATTCAAAACATCGGCTGGGTGGGTTTCTGGCTTAACTTTTTTGTAGATCTTGAACAACTTGCCCTCCGGATCAATGACAAACGTATTGCGGGTAATACCCATATATTCCTTGCCCATAAACTTTTTCAGGCCATAACTTTCATAGGCGGTCGAAACTTGGGCATCGGTATCAACCAGTAAGTGAAATGGAAGGTTGTACTTGGTGATGAATTTGTTGTGATCTTTAGCATCGTTGAGGCTGACGCCCAGAATCACCGCATTTTTGCCCTCAAAGGCTGCGTGCTCGTCCCGAAAGGCACAGGCTTCTTTGATACAACCGGGGGTGTTGTCCTTGGGATAGAAGTACAGAACCACCCATTTGCCCCGCAAGGCATCTAGGGCAATCTCATTGCCAGTTTCGTCCGGTAACACGAAGTTGGGAGCCGGATCTCCGATCGTCAAGGCCATGGGGTTCACTCAAACATCAATTTGCAATCCCCTACCATACTGCGATCGGGGGGTTCATTTAAAGAGGTCAAACCTGCCGCTGAATTTTCTACTATCGAAATTAGAAAAAACCCGCGCGTTGGCGTGCAAACTCCGTTGTAGGTGCTCGGTGGCGCTATGACCTAGGGCGCGATCGACAGTGGAATGCCAAACTCATCCAGTTGTTCAGCCTTAGCCCGATCGAGCACCGTCCACACCTCAGACAGTAGGTCATCTAGCCCTAACCGACTGACCGCCGAAATCTGAAACACTTTCCCTTGGGTGAGTTCAGTGAATTGAGCCGCCAGATCAGCTAGCATCGGATCCTCTGGGTCAAAGGCATCCAGCTTATTCAAAGCAACAATTTGGGGCCGATTGGCCAAACCTCGACCGTAGGCCAGCAGTTCATCCTGGATGGTGTGATAAGCCGCGATCGGATCCTCAGCAGTGGCATCAATCAAATGCAACAACACCCGCGTCCGTTCCACATGGCGCAAAAAGTCGTGCCCTAAACCAATCCCCGCATGGGCTCCTTCCACCAGTCCGGGAATATCGGCAAACACTGTCCCATCCCCCGTCGGTTTGCGGACGACGCCTAGGTTGGGAATCAGCGTCGTGAAGGGGTAGTCAGCAATTTTAGGCCGCGCTGCTGAAAGCGCCGAAATCAGCGTCGATTTGCCCGCGTTGGGCAGACCAATAATGCCCACTTCTGCTAACAGCTTTAACTCCAAGCGCAGGAGCCGTTGTTCACCTTCCCGTCCGGGTTGGGCCTTATCAGGGGCACGGTTATGGTTGGTTAAAAAGCAAGCATTTCCGAGGCCGCCCTTGCCCCCCGCTGCGACCAGGAGCGTTTGTCCGGAGGTCGTCAAATCACCGATTAACTCTCCCGTCTCCGCGTCAAAGACCATCGTGCCGCAGGGCACTTCAATGATGCGATCGTCGCCGGACGCGCCCGTGCACTTATTGGTTCCCCCCCGCTTGCCATCTTCGCCCTTAATCAGTCGCTGGTACTGGAAGTCCAACAGCGTTTGCAAATTTTCCACGGCCTTGAGCACCACATCGCCGCCATTGCCGCCATTGCCGCCCGATGGCCCTCCCGCTGGCACGTATTTTTCCCGGCGGAAGGACACCATGCCATCGCCACCGTTACCCGCGATTACTTGAATTTGTGCCTGATCGATGAACTGCATAGGGCTGCCTGAGAAATGAGCGATCGCAAAACTGACGCCTGCAAAAAAGCCTGAAAAAACGTTAAGCCTGCCAGCAGGGGAAAGCGCTTGTAAATTTTGCAAATCCCCATTATAAGACTTGCGTTGCACCTCCGCACCGAGATAGCCCGACAAATCAGGGATGGCTGCTGAACCGCAGGGATGACTGCTAAATCGCTGGAAATCCGCTAAAACTGCCGCGATCGGCAGAATTTTCGATCGCGATCGGACTCCGGTTCCTGCCAGGAGAAGGCAAAGTGACTCACGGTATCTGCCTGGGGAAAAATCCGGCGGATCTCTTGCATTTGGACTTCCAGCGGGGGACGGTTACTGATGGATTGCTGCCAAATGCCTGCCAACACAGGTTTGACGATGCTGCGGTTTATCGACATGTCTAGGGTCCGTTGTACCTGGGCTGTAATGCAGTTGGATTCCCCACAGGTGGCGTAGGACATGGCATGACGCTCAATATTTTCGGGAAAGCGATCCCACGGTTGCAAGCGGGAATCATAGCCCCGACTAACGGTTTGGTTAGCATCCGGGAAAAAGACGGCTCCGGTGGGAATTCCAGCCTGTTGTGCCGCATTACTTGCGAGGACGAGGTAATCAACCACCCCCTGCATGGCATGGCCTACGGATAATCGCCACAATTCGTTCTGCAATAGGGTTTGGCGTTGACTGAGGGGGAGTGTGTTTTCTTGGGGATTGGCCGATCGACCGTGCCAGAGCGGGGGATCCGTTTCCTGGGGATAGCGGCGATCGACCTCTTGCAGATCGCTGGCCGTAATGCCGCCTTGCTGAAGGTAGCGATCGATTAAATCGCGGCCTTTATTATTAAGTGCCCTTTGCAAAATGGCCGTGCGCGATGCCTCGCCATAGATCCAAAGATCGCGCACGTCGTTGGCGACGGAATCCTTGCCCCGTCCTTTGGGATAGCGAATGTAGTCGAACAACATGCCATCGGGCTTGCGCTTGGCCACTTCCTGCACCATAGCTAGGTAATCCTGCCGCAGGGTGGGATGGTAAGGATCAGCAAAGGCTTCGTCGGGGTTAAAGGTGTTATTCAGTTCCTTGGTGGCCAAATTGGTCTCGATCGTGGTTTGTCCCCGACCATTCACCGCGATCGTGCCCCGTTTTTCCAGCTTAGTCACATAGGGATAGCCCACATTCAAGCTGAACATCCAGGCGTACACCTTGAGGCCCCGTTGCCGCCCCTTACGAATCACCTCCGCTAATAGATCCACCTGATCCTGCCCCGGTGTTTGGATCATGGATTGCCAAGCAGTCCGGTTACTTGCCTTGGGCAGCAGAACTTGGCCATTAAAAAAGGTCTCGACGTAAACCTGGTTATACCCCCGATCGACAATGCGATCTAACACCGCTTCAATCGCGCCCGATCGGGTATCGCAAGGATATAACCGCAGCCAAATACCTTGATTGCGCAACCAGTTCTGTTGGCGGCACTGGCGCAGATGCTCGGCATGTTGCTGGGTTACTTCGTCATAACGCCGTTGGCTATCGCGATCGCCCTTCATTGCCTGGGCCCGCAGTGCATCCTTTTGCTCAATTTCCTGGGTGGTTTGTTGGCAGTAGGGCAGAAAGGGCTGAGCCTTAGGTGGGGCTGTACGGGCGATCGGAGGCTTTGCGATTGAAGCATTCGCGATCGGAGTCTGTCTAGCTTCCACTGCGATCGGGGTAGCTGTTTGTCCTTGGGCCATGGTTGGACTCATCCATAGACCTTGGCTCAATAGACTAGTCAGCGCCAACCCGCGTCCTACTTGTAAGCCAAGCTGCAACCTGTTTGCTGGGGGACTGATTTTCAGGTTCCGATTCAGGTTTCGAACAGTTCTGTTATTCCACACCATGCTTTCAGCAATCCTTCCATCACCAAAAAGTCTGACTTCCTTGCCCTGCCCTAGGGTTCCCCAACGGGCATTTTGCTGCCACTGGATTCTCTGGCCGATCGATACATTCCGGGAAATTTAGCCCCAGCGCTAGATAACTGATGCGCCTCTCCCACGGAGTTGAACACTGTCAAACACGAGTGTCAAACACTGTTGAACACTGAGCTGAGCTGAGCAGTATGTTGAGCTCAGCACCTCACGCTGCATCAGGGACCCGGCCATAACACGCAACGACATGGCGACTCGGATCCTCCCGCTGACTGAGCCATGCCCACAGTTGATCGCCCCAGGAGAAATGCCACCACTCATGGTAGTGCCGTTGAAATCCGGCTTGGCGCATGACGTAGTTCAGCAGTTGCCGATGGGTATCATAACGCTCTGCTGAAGCATCGGGTAACCCCACATAGTGATCTGGGTACGATCGCGGCGAGATTTCATCGATCGCAGAGCCCATGTCGATGACCTGTCCAGTTTCGTCCACCAACGTGAGATCGATCGCGGCTCCGGTGCTGTGGGGCGGGGGGGTGAGGGGGTTGGGATTGGGCATGGCCCAAAACTGATAGACCTGCTGGAGGGCTTCGGTACGTTGGGCATCGGTTAGGGAGGCGATCGCCCAGCCCTGTTTTGCCAGCACCTCCTGCAAGGTGTAGTCCACCATAAACTGCTGCACGGCAATCGGACGGTAGGCGTCAAAGATTTGCAGTCGCCAACCAGGCTTGAGTTGCTGTAAACACTGCTGGGCTTGAATCAGTCGATCTCGCACCCCTTGCCGCACGGAAAACGGTGAGCGATCGCCATAGGGAGCCCCCAGTTTTGCGTAGGGATGGGGATCCACCAAACAAAAAGTCTGGTGATCCAACGTCACCAGGGGCTCATGGCATTCTGCAATCGAAATACGTTGGTAGGGTTTCATCGCGACAGAAGGCAAAGTTTCCAAGGTTGAAGTTCCCAAGGCTATAGGTTACAGGGATTCGCCAAATTTGCCGCTTTTTGTTTGATCCTTCACAGTCCAAACACCTCTGTAGCCCCAAAAGACTAGCCCAACCGCCCGATCGCGCTCCGCCGAGCAATCTCCAGATTTGTAACACTTCAGTGTGCCGCCTCTCCTGAGCAGCAGATTTCCCAAAAATGGATTGTCCGATTCGTGATTAACAAAATCAGGGATTGACCAAATTAATGATCTACAAAATTTTAGTAATCTACAAAATGAGTTGTAATCCTTTGCTTCATCTTGTCTTTGTTAATAATACGATCGAATCACGCTATTTCAGTGAATTCAACTAAGCTAATTTTAGTAATTTTTTACTTTCTAGACCAACACGATTTCTAGATCAAAAAATCTAAGTATAAATTGGGATTTTAGACCCTAAAAATAATCATTTTTATGAATTAATTGATTGATATATCCGAGTAAATACATATTCAGTATCCATATATTCAGGGTGACATTTTGTCATTAAAACTCAGTACGATCGAGCCCTAGGAACGATCGTGTATTTTGCAAGTGAAATCTTTGCGATTTTTCCGAATTGCCTTCTCTTTGATTTGTATTCGTTGCTCACACAAAGCTCCCCGCCCCCGTTCTGACATGAATTTGAGTTCAATTACATCTTCTTGCAATAGCTAATTCAACCCATCATGACAAATTTTACACTGAGTTCTAAAGTTCCTAATCTCTCTCAGATGAAGCTGAAAGGAAAAGTTCAACCCACCTTTGTTGATCTAGATGGAGATGGAATTTTAGATGTTTTGATTGGTTCGAATGATGGTACTCCTGGAGTCAAATGGAATTATTACGCCAGTGGTACACAGTACGCAGAAAACACATTTTCACTGTTTAACAGTGCTGCAAATATTACCTTTTCAGATGTAGATGGTGATGGCGATCAGGATGCAGTTGGGGTCGCTCAAAATGGGGGGCTGTTATTCTACCGCAATGATGGACGGGGCAAATTTACCAACCTAACGGGGAGTAGTAATCCCTTCAATAACCTCTCTGTCGGGGTTGGCTCACAATTGACCTTTGTGAATGGCACCTTAATTGCCACCAGTACGAGTGGGGCGGTACAGCAGTTTTCTTTGCAAGATACGCCGGTGTGGAGCACCAGAGCGGTTTGGACACTTGCAGGACGCTTTACAATGCCTGTCCTGACGTACGTTAAGCAATGGAGATCGGGGGGCGGTTTTGATTTGGCAGGCATTAATTTTGGAGCTAATGCCCGCCCCACCTTTGTTGATTTCGATCAGGATGGGGATCTGGATATTGTCGTAGGGGGCGAGGATGGCAAAATCCGCTACTACGAAAGCTACAAAGGCAAGTTTTACCAAATGCAGGAAAAGTTCAATCCGTTTCGCAAGATTAACTTGGGGAATCGGTTGAACGCGAGTCCCACGATCGTTGACATTGATGGTAACGGTACGCTGGATTTAATGATTGGCAAAGGTGATGGCACGATCGAGCAATATCGCGATATGGTGGCGCAGTTCTACCGTCCGATCGCAAAATTGCCTAAGTTTTCCCTAGCCTTGGGCACCTATGAGTTTTCCTATCGTAACGGCTGGAAAAGCTTTAACCGTGAACCGCGTCAAATGGCGGATATCAATGGGGATGGCTTAGCGGATATCGTTGGGTTTGGGTCTGGTGGGGTCTATGTGGCCTTGTCTAGAGGGGATGGAAGTTTCTCCAGTGCTTACCGGGCAACCTATGAGTTTGGCAACGGCGACAGAGAATGGCCTAGTTTCGATCGCTATCCTCGCTTCATGGCCGATGTCAACAGAGACGGACGTGCGGATATCGTTGGCTTTGGTTGGGATGGGGTGTATGTCTCCTTAGCGAATACCCAGGGGAAATTTAACCCATCCTATAAAGCATCCAATGAGTTTAGCTATACCAGTGGATGGCGGAGTTTTGAGGCGTTCCCTCGCCAAGTTGCTGATGTGAATGGTGACGGATACGTAGATTTAATTGGCTTTGGTGAGGCTGGAACGTATGTTTCCCTTGGACAAAGCAATGGTCGATTTGCCAACGCGAAAGCAGCCTCCTTTGAATTCAGTTGGAATAATGGCTGGCGTGGTTTCGATCGGTGTCCCCGCCAGATGGCGGATGTGAATGGCGATGGTCGTGCGGATATTGTTGGCTTTGGGGATGGTGGTACCTATGTTGCTTTGGGCAAAGTCGATGGAACCTTTGCGAATGCTCAATTAGCAACCTCGTGGTTTGGAAATGGCAGCAGACAGTGGCCTAGTTTCGGTCGCTATCCCCGGCAACTGGGGGATATCAATGGCGATGGACGGGCCGATATTGTTGGGTTTGGCTGGGATGGAGTCTACGTCGCCCTAGGGCAATTGGATGGGACGTTTATGGTACCGCACCAATACGACTCGTTCAAAGAATTCTCCTACAGAGCGGGAGGATGGTCTAGTTTTGATCAGTATCCTCGACAGATTGCTGACGTGAATGGCGATGGCCTCGCAGATATTGTTGGATTTGGCTACGATGCAGTTCTGGTGGGCGTTAATAAAACACCACAGATTCCGAGGAATGCTGACTTATTATTTGAACTAGATTTTCAAACTACTGGGCAGGGCATTTTTGGCAATCAGACAGCCCGGTATGCTTATAGTGGTGGGATTAATCCGATCGGATGGGACTATAGCAAAGAATACAGTTTTGGCGAAGTGGCCGGATTCGATTTGGGCAGTGTCAAAGCAGGAACTGACGGTAAGTTTGGTGTCAGCTATGGCTACAATCTGGATTTGGGTTCTCTGAATGCCTCATTACCAATTCAAACGTGGTTTGATTTACCAGATGATATTCGGGCGGGTCAAACCATTACTCTGAAATCGGGTTATAACCTCAAGGAAACCGCGAGTTTTTCGACGACTGCCCCACAGTTGCAAGCCTATTTTGATTTTCTCTGTGAACTGTATCTGGGTGCTTCGCTCAAGGTCTTGGGCAGAGAGATGGTGCCGACACCCTACCAACCCATCGATATTAATGAATCTTTCTCCCTAAGAGTTGACAGCACTAAGTCTTGGTCAGCGAATATGGATGATAAGCATGAGACTAAGACCAAGTACTTCTCTGGTAGTTATACCCAACCGGGCTTAGCGAGCATCACGATCGCAGGGCCAAAAGATGGCACACAAGGTGTGGTCGCGAACGCCACTTCACTTTTTGGCAGTTCTAACAACACCATTCTTAAAGCCAATATCGACCTCGATCGCTTATTAGGCGAGATCTTGGATAAGAGTAGTAATCCCTATGCCAAAGCAGTAGCCAAGTTTCTGGAATACATTGAGGGGAGTGTCAGTGGCTCTTTTGCTAATGTTAGTGCCATGGCGGAGTGGAATCTCTTTGATGTAGAATTCGCCAATGATTTGGCAATTCGGAGTAACATCGATCTATTTGCCAATAACTTAGTTGGGACACTCTTTTTGGAAGATGGGACACGTCAGGCATTCCAGGTGGGGCAAGATCTTACCTTTAACGTGGGATCTGATGTGAATGGTGATGGCTTTATTAACATGAATGCTATCGTCAACTTGAATGCTAGTGTCCGGAACAAGACCTCACTGACTTACCAAGGGGCTATCGAAATGCAAGCGTTGAGCGCCAAAGTTACTGTTGAGACTGATTGGGGGGCGTTAGGGAGCACTTCAGACAGTGTTGGCTTTGGGCCTGTCTGGAGAGATCGAGTCAACCTCCCAGGTTTGAGTGCGGCAACGGATCTGTACAACAACACATTTGCATTGGGTGGCTTGAACAGTCAGTCCTTTAGCTTTGCCGTCGCTGTGGGGAATCGAGCTTAGGCGTTGAAACCCTGGACTGGTCATTTCAGGATTAAGGCCGTTGTAGTTCGGTCAGTCCAACGGAGCGATCGGTCTCACCTAGGGGGCGATCTGGGAATCGATCAATCCCCTCGATCGTGCCCTCGGTTATAGCCCCCCTGACACAATTACCCAACAGGAGATCTGAGTGGATAGCGCCATCTGCCCAGATCTCCTGTTGTTTCCATCCTCAGAATTACTGATTCAACCCAAATGGGCCTCGCTGGTATTTTCCTCAGTTCAAGTTAATGTGGTTGCGGATCCAGTCCAAAATGTGTAACCCTAATCTTCTTGAAAAGGGGGGATCATTATTTCGTGTTGGGAGGAACAGGGTCGTAGCCACTACCGCCCCAGGGATGGCAGCGGCAAATGCGACGGGTGGCCAACCAACTGCCTTGGAGGGGGCCATGGGTCTCGATCGCCTCGATCGCGTACTGTGAGCAAGTGGGCGTGTAGCGACAGCACGGCAGATACAAGGGCGAAATGAAGACACGATAGCCGCGAATGAGAGCCAGTAACAAAACTTTCACGTGTACGTCTCCCGATAACGTAGAAATATTAATTGAGCGGAGACATTTATAGATAACCATCCTTAAAAAATTTTAAGATGCCGAATGTCCTTGCCGAATGCCCCTTGAGGGGTATCCGTGAATCACGAGAAGTCAGGATCCTACAGTAAGCTATGAACGGCTTTTGGATCAGTAATTTCTAGGAATCAGATACAGAATTCTTAGAGAATTGCTGAAGGTATCAGAAGTTCTAGAAAAGTTGGGAATAATGACTGGTAGGGCAAGCTAAGTTTATTCAATTGCCGTAATAAAGTTGCGCAAATCGAATGCCAACCTTGAGCTGTGGGGAACTTCAGCCTCCCCCAACCAATGGAAACTATTTGATGCCAGATGTCATGACCTTCTCACCCCATAATCCGCCATTGATTCTAGTGGCAGATGATGACAAGGTAATGCGGGTTTGTCTACGTCAAGCCATGGAACAAGAGGGCTACCAAGTCGTCGAAGTGATGGATGGCGAAAGCTGTCTCGCTGCTTATACTCAGCTGCGGCCAGATGTTGTACTTCTGGATGCAGTCATGCCGATCATGGATGGTTTTACCTGCTGCACTCACATTCAAAACCTAGAAAACGGCAATCCCTATACTCCCATCCTGATGATTACAGGGTTGGAAGATGAAGCATCTGTAGAACAAGCTTTTGCGTCAGGGGCATTTGATTTTGTCAGCAAGCCTATCCATTGGGCGGTGTTACGGCAGCGGGTCAAGCGATTAATTCAGCAAGTCCGGCTCTATCATCATCTCCAAGCAACGAACGATGAACTGATTCGGTTAGCCGCCTCCGACGGGTTAACCCAAATTGCCAACCGTCGTCGTTTTGATCAGTACCTGCACCAAGAATGGCATCGCCTTCTGCGAGAACATTTGCCGCTGGCCTTGATTCTTTGCGACATTGATTTCTTTAAAGTTTATAACGATACCTATGGTCACCAATCGGGGGATGATTGCCTGCGTAAAGTCGCCAGGGAGCTAGAGTTTTCAGCGCGGCGATCGGTGGATTTAGTGGCTCGGTACGGCGGGGAAGAATTTGCGGTGATTCTGCCCAATACCGACATGGAGGGGGCCATCCAAGTGGCGAAATCGATCCATGAGAGCATTGATGCCCTAGCCATTCCCCATGCGGGATCCCAAGTCAGCAATGTGGTGACAGTCAGCATGGGGGTCAGTTCCACCATTCCTAGCCAATTAATTGACCCAGCGATGTTAATCACAGCCGCCGATCAAGCGCTCTATCAAGCGAAGGCCGCCGGTCGCAATCGCTTTAAGACGCTAGAAATTGCCGATCGGGAGCGATTGAATCAAGGAACGCCATCGGTTTAGGGGGGCGTCAAGGGGGGGCACCAGCCAGCGATCGTACTGGGGATAAATGGGTAGCCGGGGCACCAATTGCCAACCTTGCGGATCCAGGCACGCTCGTAACTGAGCAGCTGTGGGATGGGGATAGTCGGGATTGACTTCATCGATCGGGCTGAGTCCTCCCAAATCCCGCGCTCCGGCTTCTAGACAGGCCAAGAGAATCTCCGGCTGATGCACTAAGTTTGGTGGAATTTGCAGGGTAATGTCCTCTGGCAGAATCGATCGGGCGGTGTGAACCAGTTCAGGCAGTGCCTCTAGCGGAAAACCCTGCCCCATCCGGGTTTCGCTCGTGCCGGGGCTGTAGGGTTGCAGAATGCATTCTTGGATATGGCCGTATTGGGCGTGGATTTGAGCGATCGTCTCCAGACTGGCAATGCGATCGTCCACTTGCTCCCCCAGCCCTAATAAAATTCCAGTGGTGAAGGGAATTTTGAGTTCACCCGCTTGGATCAGTTGCTGGTAGCGCAATTCTGGATCCTTGCTGGGGGCATGGCGATGGACAGTTTGTAATAAATTGGGGGTCATCTGCTCCAGCATCAGCCCCATGGAGACATTGACCGCCTTCAGTTGCTGCATTTCTTGGTGAGACAACGGCCCCACATTGGTATGGGGTAAAAATCCCAGGTCAAGGGCCCGTTGGCAAAGCTGGTGGATATGCTGCAACCAAGCCGATCGCTGGGGACTATTGGGATGCACCTCGCCGCTGAGAATTAACACTTCGCAGGTGCTTGGGGGCAGTGATCGCAATTGGGCCTCGGCCTGGGCGATCGACAACCAGCCCTGGGTGCCCACATCGACCCGAAAGTTACAGTAGGTACAGCGATTAAAGCACTCATAGGTCGGAACCAGGGTATAGGCTGGACTATAGGTGATCGTTCTAGAGGGGATAGTGCTAGAGAGGATGGGTCTAGCAGGAATTGGTTGAGGGATTTGGTTAGAAATCATGCAATTTGCCAAGCCAACCCTTGGGGTATGGCCCTCACGAAGTCAAGCTTTTCAAGCTAGGTCTTTTGTACTAAACTAAATATAGTGGTTCACTTCCTTTAAAACACACTACACTAGACAGCAATTTTCCACGCTCAGCTTAATACCCAATCAACTTGTGATTGCCACCCATGACGAGCCCCTAAAACTCCCTTATCAAGGGGGACTCTCAGAGAATTTGATCGCGATCGCAGGTAGATATTGAATCTGAGTGGAATCTGGCCTAAAGTTGAACATCCTAGTTCAATTTCCAGTAAATCTCGACCCCTTGCCTTTCCTGTTGAGTCCCATTTTCGTTGAAATGATTTTGTTAGCCCTGTTAGTCCCCGAAACCTGTGTTTGTTAAACGCCTGGAACTCACCAATTTCAAATCTTTTGGGGGCACAACTCAGGTGCCTGTTCTGCCGGGATTTACGGTTATTTCCGGGCCAAACGGGTCTGGAAAGTCCAATCTCTTGGATGCAATTTTGTTCTGCTTGGGCTTGGCGGGATCCAAGGGGATGCGGGCGGAGCGCTTGCCGGACTTGGTGAACCAGTCCCAATCTAGCCGAGGTCGCACCGTCGAAGCCAGCGTGACAGTGACGTTCGATCTGTCGGACGATCGGGAACTGTTAGAGGCGATTCGGCAGGAGGCGATCGAATCGGGTCAGGAGGATGCCCGATTTATGGTGCAGCGCACGGACGCGGGTCAGGTGATTGAATGGAGCGTGACTCGTAAACTGCGTGTTACCCAACAGGGCACCTACACCTCCAACTACTACATCAATAATGAGCCCTGCACGTTGACAGAACTGCATGATCAGCTCAATCGCCTGCGGGTTTATCCGGAAGGCTATAACGTTGTGCTGCAAGGGGACGTGACGCGGATCATTTCCATGAACCCTCGGGAGCGGCGGGAAATTATTGATGAGCTGGCGGGGGTGGCTTCCTTCGATCGCAAGATCACCCAAGCCAAGGAAAAGCTGGATGCGGTCAAGGATCGGGAAGATAAATACCGCATTGTTGAGAAAGAACTGATTGACCAGCGCGATCGGCTGTCCCAGGATCGGGCCAAGGCGGAAAAGTACAAAAAACTACGGGCAGAATTACAGGCCAAGGAGCAATGGGAGGCGGTATTCCGGTTCCAGCAATCCCAAACCCAGGCGGAAAAGTTACAGGCTCAAATTGTCTCTGGGGAAGCGGAAATTGCCACCCTGACCCAGCAAATTGCCACCGCCGAAGCGACGATTAAGACCACGGGCGCAGAATTGGATGCCCTCAACGCCAAAGTTCGCGCCCTCGGAGAAGCGGAACAAATTGCTTTGCAATCCCAGTTGGCGACCCGCGAAGCGGAACTGCGGCAGTTGACCCGCCAGGAGCAGGATTTGCAGACCAGCGATCGGGACTTGCAAACGACGATCGGCAAGACCCAGCAGGAACTAGCCGAGCAGCGGGACCTGTTGAACCGTCTGGCCCAGGAGCAATTGAGCACTGAAACCCAAGAGTTGGCCAGCCTCACCCAAGCCCGCAACCAAGCCCAGGCCAAGTTGGAGCAGTCACGGCAGGCGGCCAGCCAGTCAGCGGCCAGTGCGGAGGCTTGGGTGCAGGAACAAACGAACCTGCGCCATCAGATTGATACGATTTTGCAAACGTTGGATCCCCAACGCACGGAGCAAGCTCGGTTACGGGAGCGGGCGAGCCAGTTAGAAAAGCAAATGGAGGAACAAACCCGCAGCCGCAACTCGTTTCTGCAACAGTTAACGGAACGGCAAGCTGAGCAAGAAACCTTAGCAACGGCACTGAAGGCTGCAACGGAACAAGTACAATCCTTGGCTCAGTCGATCGCCGCGATCGACCAGGAATTGCAAATCCAAAAAGATACGCAAACGCGATTGCAAAATGAGCAACGGGAAAAGCAACGTAAGCTCGATAAATTAGAAGCTCAAAAGCAAGCGGTGCAAGAGGCCCAGGGCACCTTCGCCACCCAGGTGATTCTGGGCTTAGGCATGTCTGGGGTGCATGGATTGGTGGCGCAGTTAGGTCGGGTGGAATCCACCTATCAGACAGCACTGGAAATTGCGGCAGGGGCTCGGCTTGGCCATTTGGTCGTGGATGATGATGAGATCGCGGCAGCGGCGATCGAAATCCTCAAACAACAACGAGCGGGTCGGGCTACGTTTTTACCACTGAACAAAATTCGAGCCCCCCAAATTCCCGATGCGTCCACCCTGCGCACCCTCAACGGCTGTGTGGGCTATGCCATCGATTTAATCGACTGCGACGATCGCTATTGGGATGTCTTTGCCTACGTCTTTGGCGGTACGGTCGTCTTTGAAACGATCAATGCGGCACGGCGACACCTGGGCAAATTCCGCATGGTGACGCTGGATGGGGAACTGCTGGAAGCCAGTGGGGCCATGACTGGAGGTAGCATCGGTAAGTCAGCCCTGCACTTTGGGACAGGGCAGGTGGGCGAGTCCGCCGAAGTCCTGGCGCTGCGGGAGCGGCTGGGCGAAATTGATACTATTTTGTTCCGCTGCGAAGATGCGATCGCCAAAGCGACGATCGCCCACCAGAACACAACCAAGCAACTCATTGAAGCGCGGCAACAGCACCGGGAAGTACAACTCCAGTCGGAACAGTTGACTAAAGAACTCGATCGTTTAACCAGTCAACAGGAATCTCTAGCGCAGCAGATTCAGAATCAGTCCCAGGAACAGGCAGCAGCCCGATCGCGATTGCAGGAACTGGATCGGTCGCTTCCTGATCAGGAAGCACAGTTGGCAACGCTGCGGCAAACGCTGGAAACCTTGGAACAGTCCCAAACCCACAGCGAATGGCAACAAATCCAAGCCCATTTGCGCCAACTGGAAACGGAACTGGATCAGCGGGAAAAGGCGCTGCGTACCGTCGAGCAACGGTTAGCTGATATTGTGAATCAAAAACAGCGATCGCAGGAACGGATTGAACAGGGCGAAACGCGATTACAGGAACTGCGCGAACAGCAAACCCAGGTCTTGCAACAAACCACGGGCTTACAAACCCAGCGGGCGGACATTCAAGCCAAAATTACGGAACTGCAAGCGGCCTTGGTGGAACTGGATAAAACCCTGGGTGAGGAACGCCACAAGCGGGATGCCCTGGATAAACAATTACGGGAACTGCAAACCCAACGCCAGCAAGCCGATTGGCAACGCCAAAAGGTTCAGGAGTCCCAAGCCACCCGACGACAGGAATTATCCGCCCTCCAGGAACAAATCGAGCAACAGAAACTGGAACTGCCCGATCCACTCCCGGAAATCCCAGAGGATGCGACGCGGGATGTGGCCCAGTTGCAGCACGAGATTCGATCGCTGCAAAAACGCCTCCAGGCCATGGAACCTGTCAATATGTTGGCGTTAGAGGAATATGAACGCACCCAGGAACGCCTTCAGGAGCTCAGCGACAAGCTGGCCACCCTCGGCGAAGAGCGCACGGAATTGTTGCTGCGCATTGAGAATTTTACGACCCTACGAGTCCGGGCCTTCCGGGAAGCCTTTGATGCCGTGAATGAGAACTTCCAGCAGATCTTTGCAACCCTGTCGGACGGGGACGGACGGTTACAGTTGGAAGATCAGCAGGATCCCTTTAACGGCGGCTTAAACTTAATTGCCCACCCCAAGGGCAAGCCGGTACAGCGGTTGGCCTCCATGTCCGGGGGAGAAAAGTCGCTGACGGCGTTGAGTTTTATCTTTGCGCTGCAACGGTATCGACCTTCGCCGTTCTATGCCTTTGACGAGGTGGATATGTTCCTCGACGGGGCCAATGTGGAAAAATTGGCGCGGATGATTAAGCATCAGGCGCAGTCTGCTCAGTTTATCGTGGTCAGTCTGCGGCGACCGATGATTGAGTCGGCCCAGCGGACGATCGGCGTGACCCAAGCGCGGGGAGCCTATACCCAGGTGTTGGGCATTCAACTGGAAGGCCAAGCCCAAACAGCTTCGGGTTAAGGACGCGAGTTTAATCAGTCCGGTGAATCAGTTCGCAGTGAACCGACCCAACTAGCCTTGCTTGAATCCACAAACCTTCAAGGGGAACCGGATGTACGACTATGCGATCGTGGGTGGTGGTATTGTGGGTCTTTCCACAGCGATGGCCTTAGGGCAACGCTATCCCCAGGCCAAGATTCTACTGCTGGAAAAAGAAGCGGAATGGGCGCACCACCAAACGGGAAATAACAGTGGTGTAATCCATTCAGGGATTTACTACAAACCCGGTAGCTTTAAAGCGAAATTCTGCCGGGATGGGAGTCGATCGATGGTGCAGTTTTGCCAAGCGCACGGCCTGCCCCACGAAGTCTGTGGCAAGGTGATTGTGGCAACGGAACCGGCAGAGTTGCCGCTGTTGGAAAATCTCTATCAACGGGGCTTGCAAAACGGCTTACCCGTGCGAAAAATTACCGCCGAAGAAGTGAAGGACTATGAACCCCATGTGGCTTGTTTAGCGGGGATTCACGTTGCTTCTACGGGCATTGCCGATTACAAAGCCGTTTGCCGGAAATATGCGGAATTAGCCCAGCAGCAAGGGGCCGATTTACGCTGTAATACCCATGTCGATCGCATTACGTCCAACCCCTTCGGCATCGTCCTGGAAACCTCGGCAGATACGTTTGAAGCGCGATTTTTAATCAACTGTGCCGGGTTACAGAGCGATCGCATTGCCCAGCAAACCGGAGCCACTGTCCCAGCCAAAATTGTGCCCTTCCGAGGGGAATATTATGAATTGGTGCCGGAAAAACGCCATCTTGTCAAAGGCTTGATTTACCCCGTGCCCAATCCCAGTTTTCCCTTTTTGGGCGTACATTTTACCCGCATGATTGACGGTACCGTGCACGCAGGCCCCAACGCAGTGCTCAGCCTCAAGCGCGAGGGCTATCACAAAACTGATTTTGACTGGCGGGATGCTTGGGATACCCTGACCTATGGTGGATTTTGGAAACTGGCGGCCAAACATGCCGATCAGGGAGCCCAGGAAGTGCTGAGATCGCTGTTCAAATCGCTCTTTGTCAGCAGTTTACAACGGCTGATTCCAGAGGTGCAATCGGCGGATTTAATTCCCACCCATGCGGGGGTGCGGGCCCAAGCCCTCCAACCCGATGGCAAACTGGTGGAGGATTTTCTGTTAATCCCGGATGGGGCGGCGTTGCATGTTTGTAATGCCCCTTCCCCTGCGGCCACGTCTTCCTTGGAAATCGGACAGGCGATCGTGGCGCAAATTTCAGCTCCAGCTTGCACCCAAATTCCTCGCTAGACCACATGGGGACAGCTCGGATGATTTCCCTTTTTCAGGATACTACTCATCGAAATTTCACCTGAGGCCAAAGTGAAGACAATATGACGGTTCAATTACAGTTCACCTACAAACCCGGATGATGGGCCAAAAAAGGGGGGTGATTAGTTGATCTGATTAGTTGAACGGTGACTCAAGGACTGGCGATCCATCAAATCCATCGGCTTATGGTGATCTACCAACAAGGCTCTCTGGTGCGGATACATCGATCAAACTGATTCAGGCTGTTTGTAGGTCAAAGTTTAAGAATTACAAAGATGGACGTGCCCTCCGAGGCATTGCTAAGCACAATCGAACTATTCCGACCAACCTTTAACTTGGCTCGCTTCATGAGCCAACATCAAGTCATGAGCCAACATCGAGATTTTGGGTTGCAGTTATGATTGTAGGCTTCTACCTAGGGGGTAACGATCGTGGCCCCAGGCAGTTTTCTATGGATCCAAGCAAGCTGAATTAAACGCAAAGTTCACCTCGCACAAAGTCGGAATTACATGAAGAGTTTGCAAATCCTCCAGGGTCACGAGGTTCAATAATTTCACGGAGGTGTTAGAAATGGGTTGGTGTTAAAAGGAACCATTTGACTTCTGCATGGTCTATTTCTACTAACGGCCTATTGCTACTAATGGTTTTTCCCGCGTATTTCAACTTTGTCTGCGGTAATTTTTGCATTAAGCCCCTATCTTGCAGTTAAGTTAAATCGCTATCAGTTTCGGCTATTTTGATTTTTTGGCGTTCCACAGGTTGCTTCCCTATGGTTGTCCGATTCCATCCTAGTTCTAACCTCAGCATGAAGCTGTTCCGCGTTGGCCGATTGAAGACCTGTGTGCTCGGGACTAGTCTGCTAGCAACTCTGGTTGGCCTGCTGCCCCCCAGTGCCTTCGCCCAAACTGCAATCCCCCGAAGATCGACCCAATTTCCCCCGAATGCAGTGGCTCCAGTCATCAACCGGCCTCCGATCGATGAGGACTATATCCTCGGCCCGGGCGATCGCGTCAGAATTGACGTCCAGAAAGCGCCGCAATATTCCCTGGAAACCCAGGTATTGGTAGATGGCACTATTAGCTTGTTGCAATTTGGCTCCTTGCCCGTGCGCAACCTTTCCCTCACAGAAGCTACTGCCCGCGCCACTGAAAAATATCGCAAGGTGTTACGCTATCCCGTAGTAACCATTACACTAGTCACCCCACGCCCCGTCAAAGTCACTGTTGCAGGAGAAGTCAGCCGTCGGGGGGCCTACGATGTCACACTCAACCCCGTTAGTGATACGGGCAACACCGTTGGCTCCGCAAACCTCCCCACCCTCACTCGAGCCCTCAAGCTTGCCGGGGGCATTACTCAATCTGCAGACTTAAACCGCGTCGAAATTCGTCGAGCTCAGCGGGGTGGATCGGCTCAAGTTTACACCGTTAATTTGTGGGACTTTGTCCGCAATGGCGATACCAGCCAAGATGCTGTGCTACGAGATGGGGACTCCATTTTTGTTCCCACGGCAGCCAACTTGGACTTGAACGAGTCGTACCAACTAGCCACAACCAGCTTTTCCGCAGAAAAAATTCAACCGCTTAACATTACAGTAGTCGGCGAGGTCTATCGGCCCGGTACCCATACAGTCGAAAGTAGCGTTCGGGTTCCTACTGCAGGTATTCCGGGGGAAGCAAGAGATTCTTTTAACCAAGCACGTATTTTCCCAACGCTTACCCGTGCCATTCAAACCGCTGGCGGGATCAAGCCTATGGCCAATCTGCGGAATATTGAAGTCCGACGAATCACTCAACAGGGGACTCAGCAGGTATTTAAGATTGATCTGTGGGCATTACTGCAAGCCGGTGATCAAACCCAAGATTTGATTTTGCAAGATCGCGATACTATTGTTATACCCCAGGCAACTAATTTAACGAATGCCGAAATTGCATCTGCATCTGCTGCTAGTTTTTCGCCCGATCGCATTCGTGTTGCCGTCATGGGTGAGGTGGGGACACCGGGTGTCATCGAAGTGCCTCCTAATACACCCTTGAATAAAGCTATTTTGACCGCAGGAGGCTTTAATAGCCGAGCCGTGCGCAATAAAGTTGATTTTGTCCGGCTCAATCCGGATGGTACCGCTGTGAAACGGGAGGTTAAGGTCGATTTAGCCGCAGGCTATGATGAAGCCAACAATCCACCACTTCGCAATGAAGATGTCATTATTGTGAAGCGCTCAGGGCTTTCCGTTTTTGGAGAAGCGGGTCAAGTCTTTGGGCCACTTGGTGGAATCGTGAGTGTGTTTCGAGCCATCTTTGGTGGGCCTTAAGACGATCATCAAACTCAGGGCTCCATCCTGAAAATTACGCGATCCTCACTGCAACTGTTTGTCTAATCCCCTTGAGGTCAGAATGGAAAGCGGATTTCCCCCATCAATTCCCCCCTCGTCTAATCCTGGAAATAGTCAACGTCCTTCATGGCTACCTAGCATTGGAGGCAATCAATCTCGCCCTAACGAAGACAATGATGTTCTCGATATCGGCCAATTGCTGTCTCTTCTCAAAAGGCGGGCGGTGGTTATCCTGGGTGTCACCACAGTGGTTGCAACGGCGGCGGCGGCGAAAGGGAAACTAGATCCTACCTATCGAGCTACCCTGCAAATTCTGACCCGTCCTGTGACGGCTGAAAATCAAGTAGTATCCTCCTTGCCCCAGGCCCTTCGAGAGGAGCAACGATCACCCTCTGGATCGGCTCGGGGCTATGACGATACCAAACTGCGTCTATTAACCAGTCCAACCCTCGTTGATCCTGTTGTGGATCAGTTGAAGGGGAAATATCCAGACGTTAGTTACGGGTCGATCGTTAAGGGATTGCAAGTCAAACCCGTGGGAGAAACAGATATCTTTGAAGTGCATTACATCGACTCCAGTAGTGAACGGGTCAAGGATATTCTAGATGCCCTCGGCAAACGCTACATTGACTACGCTCTCCAAGACCGATTGGCGGACACTAAAAAGGGGATTACCTTTATTGACGAGCAGTTGAAACCGTTAAAAGATCAGGTGAGCTATTGGCAAGGAAAATTGCAGTCCTTCCGGCAGCAGAACACCTTCTTTGACCCTGAGTCCCAAAGCCGAGAACTTTCAGATCAAATGGCCAATTTTCGGCGGCAACGGCTAGAAAATGAAGTGCAGTTGAAGCAATCCATGGGGCTATACCAGGAATTACAAAATGAGATTGAACGATCTCCGAGCGATCGCACCGCAACCCTCGCCCTGAGACAAAGTGAGACCTATAGACAACTATTAGGCCAATTGCTAGCCCTAGATACCAGGATTGCAGAACAGGGGAGCATTTATGAAGCCGGATCTGAAGACATGCAAATTCTTCGAGATAACCGGACAAAGCTCATGCCACTGTTGGAACGGGAAGCGGAACGTGTACGGGAAGAAGTCGCTAGCCAAGTGCGGGACTACGCCGAGCGCGACCGTGCCCTGCGCAAAACAGAGGATGAACTAGCACAACGGATTAAGAACCTATCCAATATTGCACGGGAGTATACTGATATTCAGCGGGAACTGAAAGTAGCGACAGATAACCTGGATCAATTCCTGGCGAAGCGATCAGCTCTCGATATTGATGCCGGCCAACGGCAAACGCCCTGGGAAATTGTCACACCCATCATCTCTCCCGAATTGGCGAGCTTACAGACGAATTTGCTCCTGGGCGGTGTACTGGGATTGGTCCTAGGCATCATTAGTGCTGTGATCGTCGATCGCATGAGTAATGTTTTCCACACCCCACAGGAAATTAAAAAAGCCAGTAAATTGCCGCTGTTAGGCATTATTCCCTTTAATCAAGAACTGGCTGCGGTTGGGGAGTCTCCTACCGCTGCTAGCCTTTTCCAACCTAATCGGATTTTACTGGCAGCGAATCACCCGAATGCCTTAGTAACCCTACCCTTTTTAGAATCGTTCCGACTTCTCCAGACCAATCTGCGCCTCTTAAATGCCGATCGGCCTGTGCGATCGATTTCAATTAGTTCTCCCACCCCCCAGGATGGTAAATCCACAACAGCAACCTATCTGGCTCAAGCGGCTGCTTCCATGGGGCAACGGGTGTTGCTGGTAGATACGGAGTTACGCTATCCCCAACTGCATAGCCGATTTGGCTTATCCAATGCCCAGGGCCTGAGCGATCTCGTAGCCAGCCACGGCGATCCCCAAGCGTTTATCCAAGTATCCCCTTTAAATGACCAAATTCATGTGCTGACCGCAGGACAA
The DNA here is from genome assembly GCF_014697025.1 of Alkalinema sp. FACHB-956. Taxonomy (NCBI): domain Bacteria; kingdom Bacillati; phylum Cyanobacteriota; class Cyanophyceae; order Leptolyngbyales; family Leptolyngbyaceae; genus Alkalinema; species Alkalinema sp. FACHB-956. Next base: position 31,124 of record NZ_JACJRC010000037.1, read on the forward strand.
TCCACTACGGATCCCATCACCCTGCTCTCCTCTCCCTATATGCAGGAGGTCATGGAACAGCTCCAGGAGCGCTACGATTTAGTCATTTATGATACGCCTCCGCTAGCGGGTCTTTCGGATGCCCACTTAGTTGCAGCTAAAACCGATGGATTGTTGTTGGTGGCTCGGGTGGGCAAGACCAACCGCGATGCCTACGAGCATGTAATGGAAACGCTCAACTTCCTGCCAACGAAGGTGTTTGGAGTGGTGGCGAACGATTCTCGCAAAGTGCCAAGCAATTTATATACGTCCTACTATCTAGATTCAAACAACTCTCCGCCCAATACGCCGATTTCCACCCCGGTTGGTTCCCGATAGAGGTCTCTCATGGATCCGTTCTAAAGGTTGGGTGACCCGAAATCCTTCGCGCCCCCAGATCTTGTCGCGATCGTTCAAGGGCTAAGGTCACCACATAGCCGAGGGTACCGGAAGAAAGGGGCCGATCGCGGCCTCGATCGAGCTAAGAACCCAGGCGTAGACGACGAGCAGTGGGTAGTTGCCACCAAGCCAGGTGGGGCATTTCGTGGTGCTCTTCGTGGTAGCCAAAGTGGTAGCAGGTGATAAACGACCAGAACTCTGATAGCGGCGTACTGCGGGCATGGCAGTCATTCTGGTAGCCTTCCTTCGGTTCACGGTGGGGTAAGAAGGTTCCAAAGAAAAACAGTTGAAAGGAACTGGCGACGGAGGGAACAACCCAAAACCAGGTCAAATTGGCTTCGGCGATCTGCAAAACTTGGTGCAGGGCGTGGAAGCTGCCAATGAGGAGAACTAAACGCATCCAACTCCAATAATTGACCATAAATTGGGCGTACCAGCCAAAAAAGTTAGACCAGCGCCCATTGTGATAATCGGGATCACCCGATCGAGCGGGGATAGCATGGTGCAGATGGTGCATCTCAGCCATTTTTTTAAAAGGAAACATGGCATAGCAAAATAAGGCCACTTGCCCAATGCAATTGTTAAGCTGTCGATTGTGGGGCGCGATCGACCCATGCATGGCATCGTGGGCCGTCACAAACAAGCCGGTGTAGAGAAACATTTGCCAGAGAAAGCCCAGTCCCCGCAAGCTCCAGGGGATTTGCTCCCAGTCAAGACTCAACAATACAGTCGTGCTGATAGCCCAAATCCCTAAAACACCGGAGGCCACAAGGACCCCACGAGATTGATTACGATCGGGCTTAGAAGTTACTGGTTGAAGCCGCCACACCCAATTCACCACCCAATCCACCATGGTTAGTTGCCTATCCTGTAAGAAGCTAAATATAAAACTTGATATATCTTAACGCTTCTTTACTAAATCCATGGGGATTGCGGGTTTGAGGGCCACGATTTCAGTCCAAATAGAGAGATTTGCTAGGATCTTGAAGTGGCATTGTTGGGCATTAAATTAACCTATGACCTACGCGATCGACTTTGGGACGAGCAACACGGTGATTGCCCGTTGGAATGCAGTCAGTCAACAGGCTGAAACCTTATCGGTACCCGAGTTATCGCTCAAGCTGGCCCAAAATCCGCCGCTAATCCCCAGTCTGCTCTATGTGGAGAACGCCGCCCGTGGCCAAGTGGTGGTGGGGCAGCCGGTGCGCGATCGCGCCTTGGATTTAGCCAGCGATACCCGGTTTTTTCGCAACTTCAAGCGCGGCATTGGCTCAGCGGTGCAAGGGTTTATTCCAGAGTTAGATGGTCGCACTGTGGAATTTCCCCAGGTGGGGCGTTGGTTTTTGGGGCAAGTGATTCGGCAGGCGAGTCAACTCAACCCCGATGTTCTGGATTCAATCGTCTTTACGGTCCCCGTTGATAGCTTTGAAGCCTATCGGCTCTGGTTAGGCCAAGTGTGTGAGGACTTGCAAATTAACCAAGTGCGGATGTTGGATGAGCCGACAGCCGCCGCCTTGGGCTACGGTTTGGCCAACCAAGAATGTCTATTGGTTGTGGATTTTGGCGGCGGCACTTTAGATTTGTCCCTGGTGCAACTGGATACCCGAGTCATCCAGCAATCTGGGGGGCAATCCTTGGGCTTTATTTTGAAGTGGGGCCAAAAATCCTTTGCGGAGGAGTCTGGCCAAAAGGTGAAAACGGCGCGGGTTCTGGCCAAGGCCGGCCAGAACTTGGGTGGGGCAGATATTGACCATTGGCTGGTGGATCATTTTGTTCAAACCCAAGGCTTGCAGGTTAGTCCGGTCACCACCCGGTTAGCGGAACGGTTAAAGATTGCCCTATCGCTGCAACATCAAGCCCAAGAAGTGTTTTTTAACGACGAAACCTTTGAAAGCTATGAACTGGCCCTTACCCGCGATCGCTTCAACGATATTCTCCAAGAACACCAGTTTTTTGCCCGCTTGGACGAGGCGATGAACCAAGTGCTCCAGCAGGCGCAACGGCAGGGCTTGGCGCTTCAGGACATTGGGGCCGTGTTACTCGTTGGCGGCACCTCCCAAATTCCCGCTGTGCAAACCTGGCTGCACCAGTATTTTGATCCCAGCAAGATTCGATCGGATAAACCCTTCGAAGCGATCGCCCAAGGGGCTCTGCAACTCGATCGGGGGGTGGAACTCAAGGATTTCCTGTACCACGGCTATGGAGTGCGTTTTTGGGATCGCCGGATCAATGCCCACAACTGGCATCCCATTATTCGGACAGGTCAACCCTATCCCATGGAAAAAGCGGTCGAAATCGTTTTGGGAGCCTCGCGGGAAAATCAACCGAGTATTGAACTGATTATTGGTGAACTGGGTAACGAAACGGGACAAACGGAAGTGTATTTTGATGGGGATCGCTTAGTCACCCGCAATCTTTCTAGTCAAACGACGACGGTGCAGCCGCTGAATGACAAGGAGGGAGCACGGAACATTGCAGAGCTCGATCCACCGGGAGTGCCAGGGAGCGATCGCATCAAGGTGCAATTTCAGGTAGATGCCAAACGCTTTTTGCGCATTACCGTCGAAGATTTGTTGACCCAACGCACCCTTGTAGAGGATCAGCCGGTCGTGCAATTGAGCTAGCCTCCGGCCATCCAGGTCGCCGACGTTTAAACTTGTAAACTAACTGGCCCAAGGAATCGTTGTTTCCAGGGTGGCGGGTCGGCAATTGGGCAGGCGGACGGTAAACGTTGTGCCTTGACCTAGCTGACTTTCAAAGGAAATATGTCCATTGTGAGCGTCAACACATTGCTTGACGATCGCCAAGCCCAATCCCGTGCCTTGAATCATGCCAACATTGGAAGCTCGGTAGAACAGCTTGAAGAGATTGGCTTGATCCTCCGGAGGAATCCCAATTCCTGCATCTTTTACGACTAATCGCACCTCATCCTCACTCTGGATGAGTTCCACCTCAATGGGACTGTTTTGGGGGGAGTATTTCAGTGCATTTAATAACAAATTCGTCAGAATATGTTTGGTGAGCTTTGGATCTAGAAACGCTGGAATGACCGGCTCTGCGGTTGGAGCTTGACTGTTGATCACGGCACTGTTGATCACGGTACTGTTGATTACCGCATTGTTGATCACAGCACTGTTGATTACCACCAACTGAATTTCATGGTTCTGAATGTCCACAGCCTTGGTTTCATCAATAATCTTTTGACAAAACTCTTGAAGATTGACGGCAACTGGATAACAGGCAATGGCTCGCGTCGTGGATTCGTTCATGATGAGAACATCCTCTAGCATTTCCCGTAGATGTTCTAGGGCCGATCGCGCTTGATTGAGATAGGTTTGTCGCTTGATGGGAGTGAGCTTGGCGGGGTAATTTTCCAGCATATCCAACGTGATGGAAATAATACTCAGCGGCGTTCGGAATTCGTGGGAAACGAGGCCAATAAACTGGGACTTGAGTTGATTCAGTTCTCGCTCGCGCTCTAGGGCTTTTTGAATGGCGATTTCCGCTTGATATTTGCTGATCGCAATTTCGATCGTGGTAATCAAGTCCTTATTGGAGAAAGGTTTAATCACATAGCCAAAGGGTGAAACGGTTTTAGCTTGTTCTAACGTGACTTGATCGGCATGGGCGGTGAGAAACACCACTGGAATGTTATAGGTCGATCGAAGTTGATCCGCAATATCAATCCCCGCCATCACGCCATTCAAACAGATATCCATCAAAATCAAATCTGGCCGAGTCTGCTCTACAAGGGCGATCGCGGCTTCCGCTGAATCGGTAATGCCCACGACTCCGTAGTTTAAAGCGACCAATCGACGTTGTAAGTCCATGGCAATAATGGGCTCATCTTCGACGACCAGGATTTGAGTATTGGGTTGCATGTTGAGCATCCGCAAGATAAACGAAGGAAAACCAACTGGGAAAGTACGATTGACCAAAAGACGAGTCCTAGGACTCTATTTTCCTTAACCTGAGCCTCAACCTTCCGAGATTGGCCCCTTATCCGAGATTAACCCTTTCAAGGATGACTGATCCACTACGCTTTCCTAAATTGAATCACAAATTGGCTTCCCCCCCTGCGCTCCACCTCCAGCGTACCTCGTAATTTGGCAGTCAGTGCCGTCACTAATTGAAACCCCAAGGAGTCCGTCCGATGAATATCGACACTGGTGGGTAAACCAATGCCATCATCACCAATCATCAATCTACAAATTTGCTCAGGACTTTGCTGGAACGTGCAACGGATGGTGCCTGACACCTGATTGGGAAAGGCATATTTGAAGGCATTGGTCATCAGTTCATTCATGATCAAGCCACAGGGAATTGCTTGGTCTACCGTCAGATGAACCGATTCAAGATTTAAATCTAGTGTAAGACGGTGATCATCCTGGCAATAGGATCGGAATAGGTTAGTGGCAAGTTGCTCTGCATACTCTCGAAAATTGATATGACGCACCTGGGAGGACTGGTAAAGCTGTTCGTGGATCAATGCCATGGCTTGAATACGCGCTTGGGCATCGGCAAAGGGCCCGATCGTGCTGGAGTCTTCGATCGAGCTTGATTGAAGATTGAGCAAGCTCGACACCATTTGCAGATTATTTTTAATGCGATGGTGAACTTCCTGGAGAAAAATCTCTTTTTCGTGCAGCGCTTGAAAGAGTTGATTCTCCTTACTTTTAAAGGCAGTCACATTGTGGATTATCGCCAGAACTGATCCTACTTTGCCCATCTCATCGAGTTCTGGCAGCAAACGGACTTGGTAAGACTGTAAGGCGGAAGGGTGTTGATTGCTAAACTCAAAACACGCTTGATTTTTTTTGACAAAGACACGTTGTAACTGCTGACACCAAAGATCACGTTCCAATGGCGGAATGGTGAATTCCAAGAGCTGTTTCCCAATCATTGCATCGGGGGTCACACCATACTCGTTGAATACGACAGGGTTGACATAGGTGCAGGAGAGTTGGCGATCGAACCGAATAATCACGTCGGGGGATTGTTCCACCAGTAACTGAAACAGATACTTCTGCTGTTTCAGGTCTTGCTGCATCGCATTCATCACCTGAGCTTGGTGGATAATCTGACGCTCTAGGTCACCATTGATTTCCTGAAGGGCTGCTTCCCGCGCTTTTAAGGCTTTAATTTCTGCTTCTAGAATTTCTGCTTCTAGAACAGTGATTGCAGGGACGGGGGCGAAACCGCTTGCCGGGGGATTGAGTTGTGGTGGATCCCCCTGAGATGACTCAGTTGTTTGCAGATCAGAGTTGGACAGGGGTTCGATTGAATGGGGTGTAACCATCTCTTGTATCGCGCGATCGATAAACAATCTCTAAAAAAATCTCTGTGGGAATTTCCATCTAGAAATTGACAGCAAAGTAACGAGCAACTAAGGCAATGATCCCATCAACATCGAATGCTTCCCACCAATGCTTCCTACCCAAGTGTAGCCCTGAAAGACAGATGATGCTTTTCGTCACACAATCTATTGTACGATATCCCATGGATCATGGCATCTACATAACTAAATTTAAAATAACTAATTCCGATCGCAAAGAATAATGATGAATCATGGTGTTGTCCCCGTCGGTCATAGTCCATAGATATATCCCATAGATTAAGAGCCCATCAGATTAAGAGCCCATCCGGGATTGGCTGCGGGATGAGCCGGGTCGTGTGATCAATCTCACAGAAAAGCTGTGAGATTATTGCGATATTAGACAATCTATGGAATAACCTTGATCTTTCGCTGCACCGAGACTCATCTAAAGCACATTTACAGCCGATAAAGCCTATTGTGGAGAGGATGGCTTAACTACTGAGAGCTAGAACCCCGTTAGCTGCCATAGTTAAGAATCCCCTATAATCTCGGTGCAATTGAATAAACTCCTTCAGCGTATCTTAAGCGTAAATTGTTGAAGACTTAAATGGTTGAAGTCTCGATAGGTTTGTAATGAAAATCTTGCTGGTAGAAGATAACCAGTACCTTGCTCAGCAACTAGCCGACGCTCTATCCATACAGCGTTATACAGTTGATGTTGCCTTTGATGGCCTAGAGGGCTGGGAGTATCTACAGGGTGCTGATTATGATTTAGTCATTTTGGATGTGATGCTTCCGAGACTAGATGGTGTCAGCTTGTGCCGTCGTATTCGGGACTGTGGGAATCAGATTCCTATTTTGATGCTGACGGCCCGAGGCACGAGCCAAGACAAAATTGAAGGATTAGACGCTGGGGCCGATGATTATCTGACTAAGCCCATTCGGGTTGAAGAGTTGGGCGCGAGAATCCGTGCCCTGTTGCGGCGGGGTGGCCATCGAGAGGCCTCTCCCATTTTGAGTTGGGGCGATTTAACCCTGAATCCCAATCTTTGCGAAGTATTTTATGCGGGGCAACCTCTCCCCTTGACGCCCAAAGAATATTCGTTGCTGGAACTCTTCATGCGCAATCAGCAGCGGGTTTATAGTCGTCAAGCCATTCTGGATCAACTGTGGTCGCTATCCGATGATTTACCCGGCGAAGATACGGTGAAATCCCACATCAAGGGACTGCGGCAAAAACTTAAGGCCGTGGGGGCCAAAGATCTAATTGAAACGGTGTATGGATTAGGGTATCGGTTAAATAGCGCCTATCTGAAACCTGTAGCGAAGTCAGAGCCAGCTCCAGAGGGCATGGCTTCCCCCCTGTCGTTAGGCGATCCAAAGAGTCCGTTGCCTAACCCTGATGTCCCTGAGGCAGGGACGCAAAATTCCTTTAAGCGCTACTCAATTTTAATCGTCGATAACCGAACGACTTGGGCCGATACGGTTTTCTCTAGCGCCAATTTTCAGTATTTTCGGGTGCAAGTGGCTACCTCCCTAGCCAGGGTTCAAGAGGCATTGACGAACCATTGGCCAGATTTAGTCATTGCATCACTCTCCTTTGAATCCGGTTGTGAAACCTTTCTGACGATGTTTCAGAGCTTGTCCGAGAATATGCCGGACAGTCCCGTGCTCATTCTGACGGATGGAGACTCCTTCAACGATCGCCGAACGGTAATGGGCTACCAGTATGCAGGTTTCCTCGATCGATCGAGCCCAGCCCAAATCATTTTAGAGACGTTGCAGTCTCTGCTGGAATGCCCAAGCACGGCCAATCCATCAACCCTGTTAGTCGTCAGCGATAGTGTAACGACGGGACAACTGATTACCTCCTTGCTGTCTCCTTGGGGGCTACAGGTGCATGTCCTCTACGACCTCCAAGCGCTGTGGCAAAGCCTAGAGACCACTCCCCCCAATTTGTTAATCCTGGACAGCCAAGCCTTTTCTGGGGCGAGCTTTGAAGTCTGTCAACTCCTGCGTCAGGATCGGCGCTGGGGCTGGTTGCCGATTATGATGCTGGGGGCATCTACCCCAGAGGAAATTCAAAAAGCGTTTACCTCAGGGGCGGATGATTTTGCGAGTTTGCCAATTATTGGCTCAGAGATGGTAACCAGAATTTTGAATCGCTTGGAAAGAACTCAAGTGTTGCGATTGCATCCAGAAATCGATCGCTTAACTGGACTGGCTCAGCGATCGGCGGCCATTCAAGAATTCAATCGCTTGATCCAACTGGCTAAGCGGTCTCAGATTGTTAATTATTTTGGCATTTTGTCGATCGATAACTTGCAAATGATTAATGAACGATACGGCTATCAAGTTGGCGATCAAGTCTTAAAACAAGTCGGGCAATGTCTCTTACAGCACACCCGATCGGGGGATATTGTGGCTCGGTGGGGGGGCGCGACCATCGTTGTTGGAGGCTATGGCGCAACGGAACAAGAAGGCAATGAAGAGATTGCCCTGGTTTTAGAGCATTTGCGCAGTCAGCCTCTCCCATTACCCCAGGGTGGAGACTTGGCTATTACCTTTAGTGCAGGAGTCACCCAATATCCCACCCATGGACAGACCTTACAAGCGCTCTATCAGGCGGCTGAAGCTGCTTTAAACACCGCCCGCGATCGGGGGGGCAATCAAGTGGTTGCGACAAGTCAGTTATCCGATCGTGCGCCCTTGATTACCGTCTTACAGGGGGATCCGACCAGTTCTCAACGGTTGAGCCAAAGCTTGCAGACCCGTGGCCATCAAGTGACCCTTCAGTCCAGCAGCCAACAAGCCCAGGCTGATTTAGTCGCCAATGCTCAAACGGGTAGACTCCAAATTTTATTTTTATCTGAGGATATCGCGCCAGACAGTGGCCTGAAATTTCTCAAATGGCTCATGAAGCAGCCCCACAATACTTCTACATTGCGAGTTATTTGGCTAGCGAAGGACACCCAAGAAGCTGAGCGTGCTGTTCAGTTGGGCGCTGCGGAATATGTCCTCTATCCCTACGAATCTGCAGCTATTCTTCAAGCCTTTACCCGGTTACAGGCCAGCCATGATCCGCATTATTCCCGGTCTTAGCAATTTTGCTGTTTTATTCTCTGGCTGTTTTACTCTCTGGCTGTTCTCTCCCCTAGCATTCTTCCCAGAATCTTTCCCAGGTGGTTGGGAGGTTCCCAGAGGGTAGGAGAGCCCAAGGGGGTGGGAGAGACCACGTAAGTGGGAGAGCCCAAGGGGTGAGTATGCAGATAACGCTGGCTTCGGTCTCGTGGATGGAATTGATTGTCTAGGGAATGGATGCTCTGAAAACAAAAAAACTCCTCAGGTATCTTCTGAGCGCTTCCGAAAAGTTGAAATAATTACAACTCTACGAAATTCACTAAGTGAGATATCTGAGGCAGGTGTTTTGTCCTTTTGATCTTTCGCACAATATTTATAGTAAATAGGAATTGTGAAGAAAAAGGGTAGATCCTCTACAAGAATTCTTTAGCCAGATGAACGAGATTTGCTATCCTCTGGTGGCCTTAATTTGGATATCCCCTCGATGACCCGACCCTCAAAGGTTCCGCCAGATCAGGAGTTTCCCTGCCCAGCTCTGGGAAGGGGTGAACTACTGCCCAGTCTCCCACAGGTTCACAATTGAGTTACATACTCACACAGGTTCACAATTGAGTCGCATACGATAAGTTACATGCAATGAGTCGCATATGATAAGTCACATACAATGAGTCGCATACAAAAAACAAGTTGCATACAAAAAACCTCAGAATTAACTTAGGAATTCCGATCAAGTATTGCAACTATGAACGGAATTTGCTAAGTGAAACTCTGAGGAAGGATTTGTCCTTATTAGATCTTTCGCACACTCCCCCATAGTAGGTAGGAAAAGTGGAAAAATCGGGTATTTTTTGCAATCAATCTGGATAGAAAAAATGCCCGGATCACGCTCATGGATTAAGCGATCGCGGGCATTTGGTAGACTTCCGAATGGGAGGGGAATCCATAGGGATCCTCTATGGGGAACTGAGCTCTAAACCGTCGCAGTATGGGATATAACGCTTTCACCCAGTTCAGTAACACTTGATCCTGCTTGATTAAGACAGCATAACTAGAAGACTGTAAACTGACCCAGAATTCATAGCCATCTCGACTAGGGGTTACAATCACGGGAACTTTCTGTTCTTGTAGCACCCAAGCAACAATACAAGCATGACCTCGTTGGTGACTCGAAATTTGGTAGACTCGACCATACAAGGTTCCGTCATACAATAAACCTTCCCGAACTGCACCATCATAATAGAAGGCATATCGGGAAAATTGTGTGTTTTCTGCCACCATGGGAAGCTGGGCAGATAGAGGCCACCGCAAGTTCAGAGCCTGAAAGAGTTGCTGTTGAACAGCATAGAGTTGATCAGAGGTGTCCGTTTGCTCAGATTTGCTCGCCGTTTCCGATAGTTCGTGATATAGAGAAATGAGGGTCTCTAAGTGTTGATGTCTCGCCGATCGCCGCTCCGGCAGTGCAGATAGCTGGGGCTTGGTGTCCAACGAAGTCGCTGTTGTTGCGCTGGAGTGATGAATTAAGGGAGCCGCGCTCAGGTACTGACTGAGCAATTTACGCAGACGATAGCGAGAAATGGGCGATAGTTGCTGAATTTCTTTCTTTTGTAATTCGGTGATGATGGGGGAAGTGTTAAAGGCCCGCATAGAGCAACTCCTTGGCATGAGGTAGCAATGGAAACGTGAGCCGTGAATCGAAAGCTGTGGATCGAAGTTAACTAAGATTTTAGAAATAGATCGTGTAAAACCTGAGAAATTTCAGTTGTGACACAACCTGCAACTATGATGTGAGCCAGATCACAAGCCTAGATCACAGGTCTGGATCACAAGTCTAGATCACAAGCTGATTGCGCGTTTGCCAGTCTCGCCCAGAATCAATCAGCAATATTATGGTTGATCCAAATCAACCTTTTTTCTAGCGTAGCGGTTCGTAACCCGACGTGAGTTCGATAAATTCGTGGTAAGGCGCGATCGTCGGGGCTGCTCCGCAGCGAAGATCGGGGAACTTCTCTCCTCAAGGCAGTTTGCTCTGGCATTGCGTCAGAGAAACCGCCTTGCCCCCTGCAATATCAGGGGACTCTACTCCCCCGACACCCCCGAAAGTGAGTTCTCCGTCCAAGCACAGGAGATTTGTGAGGAACAATTTGGCTTGTCGAACTCACGTTAACCCGGGGGCTTGGGGGATCAAATCTATAGTATTGATCAATCAATTGGGTATGAAAAACCACAGCAATTCTCAGTATGGCAATTCAGCTAGTATTGGGT
>NZ_JACJRC010000038.1 GCF_014697025.1 Alkalinema sp. FACHB-956
TTGCAACCCATGACGATCCCCCTAAATCCCCCTTAAAAAGGGGGACTTTGAAAGAATTTGACTAAATTCCCCCCTTTTTAAGGGGGGCTAGGGGGGATCGGATCTGTAGCATTGATAAATCAATTTGGTATAGGATAATCACCCCGCCCGATCGCACAACCCATTCACCCCCTGCGCGATCGGGCACCCCTCACGGGCAATTGGCCCTACTGGACATGCACCGTCCCTTCTATCCGCATCGAACGATCGGGCGAAGACTTAAACCATTCCCGCAAAATATCCTTCGGTTGTTCGATCGGAGTAGTGCTGATCTGCAAAATCGGCTGGCTCGGTTCAGGCTGGTTCAAGCGTTGAATTTCCCGCTCAAACTGCGATCGACCCTGGGTAAAAAACGCAGTCGGAGCCGATGGCGTCAAATCCCGTTCTAAGCGACTTAACTCAAGATTCACGGTCACAGGAGGACACCCTTGGGCGACTGCCGAACCCGCCAGAGCAACCCCCAGCCCCGCAACCATTGCAGCGATTGTCGTCGCGATCGTAACGCTTTTGGACAATCGAGTTTCCCACTGAGTGGCCCATCGAGTTTTCATAGGGTACCTTCCCCATAGGATTAAAATTCTGCCCCCCGATCTACTTTGATCCTAGCACCCCGCTTCAGGGATCTGGATGGTGGTGATCCGGCCCAATCCTGTGCCGCTCTCAGACCCGCGATCGCGTAACGGTCTATCGCTCCAGAGTATCTGGATCAATTCCCAACTCGCGCAGTTTTTCAGCCAACCGCTGCGATCGGGCTTTTTCCTGTTCCAGCTCCTGGCTAGTTTGCTCTAGCGCTTGATTTGTTTGCTCTAACTGAGCCGCTAACTCCGTCTGACTCAAAAACCGCAGCCCCGAAGGATAAAACACCTGCAAGTTGTCACCGGAACAGTCAAAGCGGATCTCTAAGCGCGGGCTAACCCATTCCGTCTCAAACTCCACCCCATCGAGTCCCTCCTCGCCCCGCAGCCAACCCCGAAAATGCCCCGTTTCCGGATCGTAAATGTAATATTCTTCAACACCGTAGCGATCGTAGAACAGTAACTTGCGCTCCATTTCCTCGATCGTGTTGCTGGGGGAAAGGATTTCAAACACCACCTGCGGCGCAATATTGTCCTCCTCCCATTGCTTGTAGGAACCGCGTTCGCCCTTGGGTCGGCCAAACACCACCATCACATCAGGCGCGGTACGCCGCTGATTGCGTCCTTGGAGGGGATACCACAGCAAATCTCCCGCCACAAAGACGTTGGCATCCTCAGCAAAGAGGATATCGAGATTCTTTTTGAGCAGAACAATCCATTCAAACTGCTTCGTATTATCTGCCATCGGCTGGCCGTCACTGTCTGGATAGATTACGGAATCTGGTTCAGTTGGAGAGGTGATTTTTGGGGAAATAACCATGGCTGAAATTCCCGAGAGAGTGGGCTTGAGCGTGTTGGCAAAGCAGAAAGTCTAGGCTGGAATACCCTAGCCTAACATAGATAGACTAGTACAAATAAATCAAATTATCTTGAATGGCTAAGCCCCGTATTAAGCCACACCTTTGGCTGGTGTCCCGATCGCCTGTCCGATCGTCCCCGTCAGATTAGCATCCTGCAAAATCGCCCCTTCCCACAGTGCCCCCGACAGATCCGCACCCGCCAGATTCGCCCCTTCCAAACAAGCCCCCGATAGATTCGCTCCCCGTAACTTCGCTTGCCGTAGGTCAGCCCCCCGCAGATTGACCTGTTGCAGCTTAGCTCCAGTAAAATCAGCCTTCTTCAGCTTGGCCCAGGACAGATCCGCCTGACTCAAATCCGCTTCACAAAATCCCGCCCCATAGGCGTACACCCTCACCAAATGGGCTTGGATTAACTGCGCTTTGCAAAACTGCGTGCGATAGAGATGGGCATCCCGCAATTCAGCTTCATACAGCGTCGCCCGCGTCAAATCAGCATTCGCTAGATTCGCTTCGACAAAATTAGCGAAACAGAGGGCCGATCGCTGAAGCTGCGCCTCGGCTAAATCTGCGTGGCGAAATTTCGCTTGCCGCAGTTCCGTGCCAATTAAGTTCGCGCCCGTCAGATCCGCCTCACAAAAATTGCACTGCTTCAGATCAGAACTAATCAAATTCGCATTGACTAGCTTGGCATTGCGGAAGTTAGCCGCGATCGCGCTACCATTGACCATCTCAACTGCGGTCAAATTCGCCTGGTTCAGTTCCGCCTGATGCAACAGCGCTTTATTTAAATTTGCGCCCGTGAGGTTTGCAGCAATCAACTTAGCATTGCAAAAATCCACACCCTGCAAATCCACACCCTGTAGATCCGCACCCCGCAGATTTCGCCCCGCCAACTCCGCCTCCCGCAAATCCACGATCGACTGCTGCGATCGCCACTGTAACCAAGCGATCGGGCCCTTACCTAATGCCAATAGCGCTGCTAGATCCGCCATGGACTACTCTCGCCGTGTATCCGTTGGGAAGGCTCGCCCCGGCAAGCTTTCCAATGCCGCCAAAACGCCCTGTTCTGCTGCAATAATATCGCGCTCTTCACCCCCGAGGTAGAGCCGCCCAAAAGTTCCCACCGCCGAAATTTGTAGGATGTTAATAAAGGCGGCCTTTTCCGCTTCGTTGGCGGCGAGGGATGCGTAGGCCGCTGGTTCCACTTCCAAAACGTACAGCGTCTGCCCCGCCAGAATCATATTGCCGCGCCGGGTTCGGTTAATCAGTTGCGTGTGGTGGGGAGTGATGTTACGAATGATACGGCTGGAAATGACCCGAGGCCGCAGACAATCCGTCGATCGCACCCCCAGGTAATCCATCATGGCCCGCCCCGCTGCATGAATATCCCCCTGGCTGCTGGCATGGATCTCCATCAAGCCATAGAGCCGCTCAATAATCTGCACCCCCGGACTCACCTGGGCAGATTTGAGGGCGATATCCATCATTTGGTTAATTTCAATCCCCGGCGATACCTCGATCCAGAGCGAGGCATCCCCCGGCAATGGCAAAAATCCCTGGGCTTCCGTACCCAAATAGGCTGCGTGCTGGCGTTGCAGGCGATCGATGTAGACGTAGCTGCGCAGATCAATTCCCAAGGGAGTTCTCGCGAAACGGCAAAGCTCTCCCAGTATACGGGGGGGCGGGGACGGGTTGGAAGGGACGTTAGGAAGTCTAGGGTAAAATATTAGAAAAACTTATGCTTTCAACCAAAATGCGACGATGACTAAATCGCTTAATTTGGCCTTGGGTTTCTAATTCCCCGAGGAGTCGCGTAATGGTGACGCGGGTGGTTCCAATTAACTCCGCTAAACATTGATGGGTGACGGGAATATCGAGCAAGAGGCCACTGTGGTGAGGTTGGCCAAATTTATAGGCAAGCCATTGTAATGCCTTCAATAACCGGGAAAAAATGCGACGGCAATGGATGATGCTCAATAATTCTTCTACTTGCTTGGCATGGGTGACCAGCAGTTCGTCTAGGTGGGACGTTTGGGAACTCAGCGATCGCACCGTCACGCGAGATAGGCACTCGATTTGGTAAGGGTTCACTTGAGTTAGGGCCGCACTCACGATATCCCCTGGCCCCCAAATGCCCACGCAACTGATTTCTCCAGTTTCGTCCCAGGTCATGGTGCGCACCAGTCCTTCTTCGATCGTCCAGAGGGTGTCATCTTCGAGGGGGAAGGTTGCGCCTTTTTCAAACCAACGAATTTGGCTGTTGGCTAGAGCGCAATTGGCCAGAGCAGAATTGGCTAGAGCAGAAGTAGAAAGGGTGGGAGTCATCAAACGGGTATAAGACATACGACCTACCTTGAGTGTTTTCTAACGATCGGGGCATCGTGGAGCGTAATTCTGAGGTTTCTGCAATGCACCTCTCAAAAATAATCGCTCACAGCAGAGGTGGCGTAGCATAGAAAACCTATCTAACTAATATAGAGAATCCATCCAACTAATCAGAGATAGATAGATTATCAAAGATAGATAGACTAAGGGATAGGTTTTCCAATCGGAGCGAGCTATCCTCGATCGACCACTAGAGATCCATCAACGAGGGTTCGCCAAACCAGTCGCCTAATAGAATGGAGCAACCCAATCTATTAATCAACGTTATCAAATCAATTCAGATAAATTAATTCAGACAAATCAATCAACTGAGACAAGTGTAGATGAACCAGTGAGGATTAAATTCCCTTGTACAGTATAGGACAAATGGCAACGTTCTTGAGTTAGAAAAATTAATTATCAGAATGATATGTCGCACTTTTGATAAAGATTTGATGAATCGACAGAAATACATCCTAGGAATAATTGCTTATCAATGAGTGAAACCCCTGCCATACTTGCCATACAATGCTCTTAGGAATTTTCTTTCTATTTTAATAAGGAACTGATGTGGACGATCGAACCTCTAAAGAACTGCATTGATTCTGGGGGGACAGTGACAGTCTTCCGCGATCGGAACTATTTACTATCAAAATCGTCTATTTTTGTCTTTATTGCATGTTTTTCTTGCACTACCTGCATCTTTTTCGCGAATAACTGGGTTGACAGATCCCTGGCTGACAGATCACGGAGTTCGCTGTAGGAAATTGGAATTCAATCACCCCCTACGCGACCCAACGCTCCCTTTGCGTTTCATATTATTATTCAAACATAAATTAATCTAGTCATAACTAGGTGAACCATTTTGACAAATTAGAGAGATTGATAAAAGCTTCGACATTCATGCTTCCATCGATCGTAGTCCATATATCCCAGTCAATCCATAGAAGATTCCATTGCCTTTAAATATATTTTCTCAACCATGTTCGATCGGACATTTTCCTAATCATTCTCGTACGACCTACAGCATTCAGGTAGCCCTAGAGATTGAGAGCGATTGAGCCACTTCCACACAGGTTTTCAGGGAAGCTGTGGTTTTAATCGCCTGGGGATCGAGATGGGTACTACTGGCTGCATACCCGGCATTGATCAATGCATGGATTAAGCGATCGCGCGGTGGAATATCGAACTGCCCCCGACGGCCAATTTCCCCCAAGGGAAAGTAGTAGGGCGGTAGATCAGCCTCCGCTTGCATGGTTTGCAGCAATGTCACAACCTTCGACCACTGCCAGGTTTGCGCGAGATCTGCCATGGATCGTAAAAAGGCTCGATCGTGCAATGCCCCTAACCACAGCGGCCCCGACAGGCTCATCGGCTGCGGTGGATGATGGTTAGCACAATGGGCACGGCTCAGGTATCGCCAATCGAGGGATTCGTAATGGCCACAATGGGAACAATAACCAAGGAAACCGTAGAATTTTGCCAAATTAGATGCTTTAGGCAACACTCGTGCCATCACACGATAGGTCTGGCCAGAATATAACGCAAATACGGGCTGAATGGCAGAATGTTGAGCAGCAGAATGTTGGGCGATCGCACCCAGCAAAATTCGCAATGCCTGCTCCTGCACCGACGGATGCGATCGGGCATAGGCTCCATACAGGCGCAGACTATCCTGGGGAAAATGCCCGGATACGATACGGCCATCGGTACTGGTCAGGTACAGCAGCCCACCATATTTCAGCGCTGGCAGACTCGGGGCAATTAAATCCCCAGGACTGCCAAAGGCATCAATATCGATCAGATCGTAATAGTCCCGATCGAGGGCGCATTGCCAAAAGATGCGGTTGGCGGGCTCATGGGTAATTTGGTAGCGATCGGGCTCTAACACCGGAGCTAAATTCTGCCGCAGGGTGTAGTGCACCTCCGGATTGCCATCGTTGGCCCAGAGGTAATCCGCACCAGACTCCAGGGCATAGCGCAAGATTCGCACCCCGCACCCTGTCATCGCATCTAGAACCCGCAGTTCTCCGGTTTGTTGTTTATAAATAGCTGCGGCCAACACGCCCAAATCCCGCGACAGTTGGCTACTAGGGCGATAAAACGAGTGACCAATTTGAAATGTCGCTTTGCCTTCTTGTTGCATCCCATCACTTGTTGCATCCCATTATTGTATTACGACGCAGTTGTATCAGGGAATAAAATATGAATTACGATCGCGATCACTAACCAAATCATGAAGGTTATACGATTGAGCCGCAAAGCTTGGGTCACAACTGCGGCGGTCATGGGTCGATCGGGATTGCCCAGCAACGGTTTATGTTTCACTTGGCCCTGGTAGGTGTTGCTGCCGCCGAGTTGCACCCCCAGCACCGCTGCGTAGACGCACTCACTCCAGCCAGAATTGGGACTGGGATCCTGCCGCCCATCTCGCCAACACAGTTGCCAGACAGGCCCCGGTTTTCCCGAAAGTAGCCCTAGGGTAACAACGGTCAGCCGACAGGGTAGCCAAATGAGGAGATCATCGGTCTTGGCACTGCACCAGCCTAGGTCAGTGTAGGGAGCGCGGAGATAGCCCACCATGGAATCTAACGTACTCGCAGCTTTGAAGCCTAGGGCGATCGGCGCGGCTCCGATCGGCGTGAATGAACCGACAATCGCCCAAAACAACGGAGCCATCACTCCATCGACTCCATTTTCTGCAACGGTTTCTACAACGGCTCGGAGAACTTCAGATTCATCAAGATCGGCTGTATCACGACCTACATAACGACTCAAGCGCGATCGGGCTTCTGATAATTCTCCCTGTAACAATGGCCGCAATACATCCTGCGCCGCATCTCGCAAACTTTTTCCCGCAAAGCAACTGGCTAAGACAATCAGTTCTGCGATCGTGCCGACAATGGGATGGATAGCTTGCAATAGCCGAATCATGCCGTAACTGATGCTAGCACTGCCCATCACCAAAAGCACTGTCAGGCCAATCCCGGCAAATTTTAGCGCGATCGGGGATTTCAGGTGAGCGAAGGCCCACTGACTATAGCGGGAAATGCACCAGCCCATGACCTGCACGGGATGCAGCCAATTCCACGGATCACCCACAACGTAATCGAGGAAGGCCGCACCCAGCAGAATGAGGCTGGCATGGTAGGAATCGGGCAGGGGAAGGGAAAAAGCAGTCACAGGCATGAATGCAACAAGGACAGTTTCCACCAATACCCCAAGATCCTAGGAAAATCAACTATGAATCGAGCAACTCAGCGGTTACCTGACGGAACCCTAGAGCGAACTTTGGGCCAGTAAGACCTGCCGTTTCTGCTGTAAAGCCGCTTCCGCTGCTGCATAGGTCGTTTGCAATTGGGGTAAGAACGCGGCTGCATTGACTAAGTCATTGTTTTGACCAAGTTCTTCGATCTGTTGGCAGATCTGTGCTGTAGTCATCGCCCCCAAGGATGCACTAATGCTCTTTAAGGTGTGGGCAGCACATTGGATTGCATTGGAATTCGTTGCTGTCAGTCCTTGGGCGATCGCGTCCAGATAGGTAGGCGCATCCACTAAATAGGAGTGAATGGTTTCTAGCAAAGGCTCCACACTCTCATCTCCAAAGAGTTCTGCTAGTTCTGCGAAGACGGTTTCATCGATCGGGGGGGCGATCGAGGTTGTAGGTTCTGGGAGGGTGGGAGGGTGGGAGGGTGGGAGAGATGGGGGAATGGGAGAGGGGTTTATAGGGGACTGCGAGACTGTTATGGGTTGGCTGATTGGTTGGCTGACTGGTTGACTAGTTGGTTGAGCGATTGGTTGGCTGACTGGTTGGCTAACTGGTTGACTAGTTGGTTGAGCGATTGGTTGACTAGTTGGTTGAGCGATTGGTTGGCTGACTGGTTGACTAGTTGGTTGAGTAATCGGCTGGCTAGTTGGTTGAGTGATTGGTTGGCTAGTTATTTGGACGGTTGTTGGAATAGTAGATTGGGTAGTCGGTTGAGTAACCAGTTTAATGGTTTGTTGAGTAATCGGTTGAACGGTTGTTTGAGTAATCGGTTGAGCAATTGTTTGAGCAATTGGCTGAGCAATTGGCTGAGCAGCAATTGGTTGAACCGTTGGCTGAGTCACCGGCTGCGAAGCCCTGGCCAGGGGGGCGGCAGGCGGGGTGACCACCGGCGAAGTAGGGCGAGGATGACTCCCGGCAGATTGTCCCTGTCCAGAATGACTGCCCAATGCCAAGCTCCCGCCACTCTGCAAAGAGGGGGTATTTTTGAGCGCATTGACCAACTCTTCTAACCGAATCGGTTTGCTGACATAGTCATCCATGCCTGCATCGAGGCATTTTTGCCGATCGCCCTGCATCGCGTTCGCCGTCATTGCAACAATGCGAGGCCGTTCCTGGGACGACCAGAGCCGACAAATTCTCTGCGCGGCGGTCAACCCATCCATTTCCGGCATGTGCACATCCATAAACACCAGGTCATAGGGTTGACGCTTCAGCGCTTCGATCGCCTCTAGCCCATTCCCCGCCACATCTGCGCGATATCCCATGCGCTTGAGGAGCTGTAACGCCAGTTTTTGGTTGGTGGTATTGTCCTCGGCCAGCAAAATCCGCAGCGGATGTTTCTCTGCTAAATCCCGCTCAATTTCGATCGTATTGGCCTTCGCCCGCTGAATCACGATCGGTTGATGGCACAGGACTTGGCTCAGCGCATTGAGCAAATTAGATTGTTTAACAGGCTTGCTGAGGAAGACCTTAAAATGCTGGTCAATCTGTTCCCGGTGCAGGTCATGGCGACCCCAAGAGGTCAACATCATCAGGGGCAAGTTGGCATAATTCGGCAGTTTATGGATTTCCTGCGCCAGCATTAAGCCATCCATTTCAGGCATTTGCATATCCAGAATAGCGATGTCAAAGACTTCCCCTTGGTGCAACCAATGCAAAGCCTCTGCGCCGGAACTGGCCGTGCGGGTTAACATGCCCCAGTTGGTGGTTTGTTTATCCACAATCCTGCGGTTCGTGGCGTTGTCATCCACAATCAGCGCCCGCTTACCCTGGAGACATTGCCAATCGGCGGCTTGGATGCTGACGGTGTCCGCTGAGGTGGCCGGGGCAATCACCGTGAAGTAGAACGTCGTTCCTTGCCCGATCGTACTTTCCACCCACATTTGACCGCCCATGATTTCCACCAATTGCTTGCAAATCACGAGGCCGAGGCCAGTTCCGCCATATTTCCGCGTAGTCGAGGAATCCACCTGGCTGAAGGGCTTAAACAGGCGATCCATCCGCTCCTGGGGAATGCCAATACCCGTATCTTGAATGGCAAACTGGAGTTTATGGAACTGCTCGTAGGGCTGGTTGAAGCGATGGGCGATCGAAGCGTCGGAAACTAGTTCCGCAGTGACTGAAACCACCACTTCACCCGTTTGGGTAAACTTGACCGCATTACTGAGCAAGTTGACCAGTACCTGGCGCAGGCGCGTGATATCTCCCACGACTTCTAACGGAACTGCTGAATCGAGCTGGCAGGCCAATTCCAAGCCCTTTTCAGAGGCGCGATTCGCCAACAAGTCCAGCGCATCTTCCACGCAATGGGTCACGTTGAAGGGTTGTTGTTCCAGTTCTAACTTACCTGATTCAATTTTTGAGAAGTCGAGAATATCGTTAATGATATTCAGTAGCGATTCTCCACTATTGCGAATCGTCTCGACAAAATCTCGCTGTTCTGGATTCAGGAATGTATCCAGTAGCAATCCCGTCATCCCAATGACCGCATTCATTGGGGTGCGAATTTCATGGCTCATCGTCGCCAGAAAATCACTCTTGGCACTGGTGGCAGCGAGGGCTTCATCCCGAGCACAGGCTAGCTCACGGGCGTCTTCTTGGCGTTCAATCTCGCTCCCCACCCACTGGGCCATCAACCGCAGTAACTCCTTATCAACATTTTTGAAGGATCTTTCGCGGGGAGACAGGCTGGCAAAGCATAGGGTGCCATAGAGTTCATCCCGCACAAACAGGGGAAACCCTAAGTAGGATTCAAGCTTGAAATTGAGGTAACTATGAAAGTCTTTCCAATGGCTGGTGCTGGCGGAAGTGATGCACAGGGGTTTGCGGGCTTTGATCGTTTCTTGGCAGAAGGTGTTATTAGCTTCAAAGGAGAGCCCTTGAACCGTAACGCCGTTGGGCAGTTGCGCGTAGAGCAAATCCATACAATTACCATTGATCTTGGATACAGCTCCCAGTTCAAGGCCAAATTGCTCTCGGCCTAATTGCAGCAAGCGTTCGATCGCTTCTTCGTGGCTGAAGTGGGGCGATGACGTGACTTGGTAGAGGGCACGAATGGCCGTTTCACTTTCCCGTAATTGCGTTTCCATGCGGGTTCGTTCGGCCAATTCCGATCGCAGCTTGGTATAGAGCTCCACCTGCTGCACTGCAATCCCCACCTGAGTCGCCAACTGTTGCAATAAATCGGTTTCCAGAGGTTGCCATTCCCGAGGGCCTTCACAGTGTTGGGCAACCAATAAACCCCAGAGACTATCGCCCTGGAGAATTGGCATAGTCAGTTGAGCGACCACACCAAAGGATGCCAAAAATTCGATATAACAGGGCTGTAATGTTGACTGATAAATATTATTGTGAGCCGTAAATTGTCCCGTTTGGAAATAGTCTAAAGCAGAATCACTCAGGCATTTATCTCGAATAACTTGTTTCCAAATGCTTTTTTGTTGATTGCGAACGGACTCAACAGCCACACAGCCTTCCCCCTGATCCGGTTGGGTCAGTTGGAAGATCAAGACCCGATCGGTATTCAGGAATTGCCGCACTTCAGCCACCGTCGCTTGCAAGACCTCCGGCAAATTCAAGGATTGGCGAATCCGCACCGTCATTGCCGCAATCAGTGCATTGCGTTCCGCCTGTTGTCGCAGGGCCTGTTCCGCTTGTTTCTGCTCGGTAATATTGATCGCCACACTTAACACTGCGGGCATTTCTTGCCCTGCCAATTGGAAGGGAATTTTCGTAACCTGAATAACATGACGCTCTCCTTGGGGACCCGTCAAGATTTTTTCAGGAATTTCCATGCGTTGGCCCGTGCTCAGCACCTGCCAATCCTCCGACTGACAGGCTTGTGCATCTTCCAAGTTGGGAGCGACCTCAACGCTAAGTTTTCCAATGATGTCCTCTACTGGTCTCCCCAAGGTAGACGCTAGGGCTTGGTTCGCTAACAGAAAGCGTCCTGTCTGATCCTTCGCCACGATGACATGGGGAATCAGGTCAATGACTTGACGGATTTGGGATTCACTAACTTTTAAGGCTTCCTCTGCCCGTTTCCGATCGGTGATATCCGTAATGGAACCTTCGTAGTACAGCAAATTATCGTCGGCATCCCGCACCACCCTGGAATTTTCCAATATCCAGATGGAGCGACCATCCTGGCGACAGATTTGGGATTCAAAGGCCATCACCGCACCTTCCTGAGCTAATTGCTCAAGAAAAATTTGGCGGCGATCGGCATCCCCATAGAGCATATTGACATTCGTAACCTGCGCCATGAGTTCACTGGCAGACCCATAGCCACAGATTTTCGCCAGAGCCGGATTCGCACTAATAAACTGCCCCTCCGGCGTGATCTGGTAAATCCCTTCGATCGCGTTTTCAAAAATACTGCGATAGTTTTTCTCGGCCTGTTGCATCGCCTGTTCGGCCTGCTTGCGCCGTTTATCGTTACGAAAGGCCTCAATAATATTGCTACAGGTAGACAGAAAAGGCCGCAGATCTTCGATGATGGATTCCTCATAGCCATTGGGCCGATTGGCAATCCCCACCATGCCAATCAGTTGTTGATCGGAGAAAAAGGGAATCCCTAAAAAGGCATTCAAGGGGGGATGGCCAGAGGGCAGGCCACCGCGCCGAGGATCGGTACTGGGACTATTGGCAATCACCGGTTTTCCAGTGACAATCACCGCCCCAAACAGCGTATTGAGGTTATGGAACTCCATGCCCTTGTCCGCATTTTCGGCATAGAGTTTTTGGGTGGCTTCATCCCAGGCAATATTTGTCATCGCATGGGCTTTGACGTAGGGCCGCCCCCGCATTTTCATATAGGCTTCTTCCATGATGGGGGCCTGCTGGCCATCAAACAAAATTTCCCCAATAAAGCCATATTCGCTATCGGTCAGCTCCAATAAATTAGTTAGCAATTCATCAAAGAGAATTTTAGGATTGGCATCAATAATGAATTGCGATTGGGCTACGCTGATGGCCCGAAGTAGCTTGTTGCGCCGATAGAGCGATTCTTCTGCCTGTTTGCGCTCACTAATATCCCGAGAAATTTTGGAAAAGCCTTGGAGTTCACCGTTGTCCGATCGTAGTGCTGTGACCACCGTATGCGTCCAAAACAGGCTGCCATCCCGTCGGCGTTGTTGGTGTTCGCCTTCGTACTCCCCTTGCTCGCGGGCAATGCGTAGGATTTGTTCAGGAATACCCTGTTCGCAATCTTGAGGGGTAAACACGGATGCCAAAGGCTGGCCGATCACTTCCTCCGCAGTGAATCCCTTTAACCGTTCCGCCCCCGCATTCCAACTAGCGATCCGCCCTTCAATATCTAGTAAGTAAATGGCATAATCCCGTGCATTTTCCACCAGCAGTCGAAAGCGAGACTCACTCTCGCGCAATTTATCTTCGATCGTTTGGCGTTCTAGAATTTCGTCTTTCAGTTGGTGGTTCGTTGTTTGTAAGTCCAAGGTCCGCTCTTCCACTAAATGCTCTAGGTGTTCTCGGTATTGCTTCAGGTCAAGATGA
This sequence comes from Alkalinema sp. FACHB-956, assembly GCF_014697025.1. Lineage (NCBI taxonomy): Bacteria > Bacillati > Cyanobacteriota > Cyanophyceae > Leptolyngbyales > Leptolyngbyaceae > Alkalinema > Alkalinema sp. FACHB-956. Next base: position 12,621 of record NZ_JACJRC010000038.1, read on the forward strand.
TTTTGGTGTTCTACCGTAATATCCCGAAGGACCAGCACGGCACTTGGGCGATCTTGTTCAAAAGGAACGGGAGACCAACTAATTTCTAAAAAGCAAGGCCGATCGGAGGTCTGACACACATAAACCCCAAATCCATTGACATTTTGTTGGAGAGCCAGATTGATCGGGTGATCGGCCTCGGCAATCTCCTGTCCCGCCTGTTCGAGGGGCAGCAGGGACAATAATGGTTTACCTAAAACCATTAATTTATTACGCTGGATCAGACGCAGGAAGATGGCATTGCACCACTGCACATTTCCTTCACTATCCGTCCAGACGATCGCGTTAGAGACAGAATCTAACGCCACTTCCATTTTGCCAAGGGTAGTGCGTAGCTGTTTGATAAGGGCGGAGTTATCGGGGGTCATGGGGATTCACTGAACCAATCACGGAGCCAACAGGAGAACCCAGTTCGATCGAACAGAATGCAGCGCATCAACTGGGGTGATCCATAGAATTCCCGAACCACAGGGTTGTCCATCAGGCAGGGAATTCTTTGGGTATGGATTAAGCGATGGATTCCGCGATCGGTGTCAGCATTGCCCCAAACAACCATTGTTCACCGCGTTTTTCCGCCACGATAAAATGCTCCGTTTCAATTTCCCCATGCTCCTTAGTCACTGTGGCTAGCTGAATGGGGTGATTGAGCACCGTCGCCCGTTCCGTGGCCTGGAAGCGGGAAAAGGCGAGGGTATGGGAGTCTTGAAAATTTTTCGGTAGAATTTTGGTGATTAATTCGCCGATGATTTCAGCTTCTCCCCAGCCCAAGACTTCGGTGAAGCGAGAATTAATGTACGTGACAAAGCCTTGGTGATTGGCGATCACAACGGGGACATCGGTGATTTGTTGCAGATCCGTTAGGGTTTTCATCGTAAAAAGATTATTCGCACGAATAGACGAAGGGTTAGTGGTTTCGATCGTAGTGAGGGGGCTGGTGGCGATCGTGTCTTTAGCCTGTTCATTTTGATGTATATCTTTTCCATAGCGGGCTTTGAGCCGAGGGCAAAGGCGACTCGCCCCCTGAGTTACAGCCCAGAAAGAGCCTTTAATTTCTCTGCCTTTAATTTCTCTAAGGAGTTTGTTATGGTGAGATCACCTGCATTGGAGGCTGATTTATGGAATCGATGGAACCCGTTGCCTCTCCACCGTCCCTGCCGCCCTCCGTCCCATCTATAGAGTCCCATGCGGCAGAGTCCCAGACAGCAGAGTCCCAGACAGCAGAGTCTCAGACAGCAGAGTCTCAGGCCAGCAGCAATCTCACCAGCAGCAATCTAATCGATACCCCACTGCCAGAGGCCAGCCCTCCCGCAACAACCGTCAGCACAACCCTCAGCACAACCCTCAGCACAACCCTCAACACCCTAGCGGACGTGGTGCAGCCGCACCTGCTGACCAACCTAAAGCACCTCAACAAGTATGAGGAAGCAGTATTAAGCAGCTTTGAGGTTGAGGATTTGCACGATCTGCGGGTGACTTGGCGACAACTGCGCGTCATCCTGCAAATGCTGAGTCCGGTGCTGGCTCTGTCCAAGCCCAAACTGCTGAAAAACCTACAAACAGTCACGACCGTCATTGGTGGCATTCGGGATACGGATGTTTTGCTAGAGCAAAGCAATCACCTACGATCGCAGTTTCTTTCCTTACCGGAACAACTCTTTTTAGCCAAGGTCACTGACCAGTTGACGCAGCAACGGGCCAAGCACCTGAAGAAAATTCAAAAAATGTTGTTAGCGACGCGGCACGATCGCTTGAAACAACACCTCCACCAGGAACTCACCCAAGCCTGCGATCGCCCGGTGATTCAGCAACCCGCGATCGCGCTGGTGCCCGAACTGCTGAGTCCCCATTGGGCGGCTCTATGGCTCCATCCGGGCTGGTGGGTCGAGTTGCCGCTTCCTGCTGCGATCTACCCAATCGATCCAACGGCGATCGACCCGATCGACCACTCCACGATCCGCACGGTGACCGCTCCGTCCGTGGCCGCTGCCTTCCACACGCTCCACGACCTCCGCAAAGCCATTAAACGGGTGCGCTACGAAATTACCTTTTTCAAAGCCCTCTATCCCCGCCCAGTGCTCACGGCGATCGAACCGCTCAAAGCCCTCCAAGGCAAGCTGGGAGACTTGCAGGATACGGTGGTTCTGATGACCTATTTTGACCAACGGCTTAAACCCAAGCAGAAACGACGCTTCACCCAACTCAATGCCCTGCTGGATCAGCAATTGCAGACCCAATGGCAAAAACTCCAGATCGATCGGGCCGCCTGTCTGGACATTACCTACCGGACAGAACTGCGTCAATGGCTCTTTCAGCCCCAAGGGTAAGCCAGGAAATCAAGGCTCATTCATACTTTTGTGTCGTTTCCTAAAGGCGATGCCATTTCGTGGTTCCATGGAATTCGGGCGATCGTGCCCGTGCGGCGATCGATTTGCTAACCTGTCATTTGCAGAATTATTCCCGAGACCATGACTCAGACTGTTTCCATTAACAATCGTCAACGGCTGCAACTCTCTGCCCTCAATCTTCCCAAGCGTCTGCTACTGGGGCCAGGGCCATCCAATGCCCACCCAGACGTGTTGGCAGCGATGAGCACCGCTCCCCTAGGTCACTTGGATCCCGACTTCCTCAAGGTCATGGACGAGATCCAAGCCCTGTTGCGCTATGTCTGGCAGACGGAGAACCCCACCACGATCGCCATTAGCGGCACGGGGTCAGCAGCCATGGAAGCCACGATCGCCAACTCGGTGCAGCCGGGGGATGTCGTGCTGGTGGGGGTCACGGGTTACTTCGGGAATCGCCTGGTGGACATGGCAGGCCGCTACGGAGCCGACGTAAAAACCATCAGCAAACCGTGGGGGCAGGTCTTTTCCCTCGATGAACTTAAAACGGCGTTGGAAACCCATCGTCCGGCCATTCTCGCCCTGGTACATGCGGAAACCTCGACGGGAGCCCGTCAGCCCCTGGAAGGCGTCAGTGCCCTGTGTCAGGAATTTGGCACGTTACTACTGATCGACACGGTGACCAGTCTGGGCGGGGTGCCGATTCACCTAGATGAGTGGGGCGTGGATTTGGCCTACAGTTGCAGCCAAAAGGGGCTGGGCTGCTCCCCCGGTGCGTCGCCGTTTACGATGAGTCCCCGCGCTTGGGACAGATTGCAACAGCGATCGGGCAAAGTGCCCAACTGGTACCTGGATAGCACGCTGTTGATGAAGTATTGGGGCCAGGAACGGGTCTATCACCATACCGCTCCAGTGAATTTGTACTATGGCCTGCGGGAAGCGCTGCGGATTTTGGCCGACGAAGGCGTTGAAAATTCCTGGGCCAGACACCAAAAGAACGCGGAATACCTCTGGGAACAGTTGGAAGCGATCGGCCTCAAGATGCATGTCGATCGGGCCAATCGTCTGCCAACGTTGACAACGGTGTGCGTGCCGGAGGGCGTGGATGCCAAGGCCATCTCCGGCAAACTGCTGCAAGAGCACAACATTGAAGTGGGCAACGGCCTGGGTGAACTGGCGGGCAAAGTCTGGCGAGTGGGACTGATGGGCTACAATAGTAAGCCAGAAAGTGTCGATCGCTTAGTTGCGGCTCTGAAGCAAGTGCTGTAGAGTACGTTTTCTGAATGCACTTTCGGCGTGTTCGTGTATTTCCCGCGCTCAATCTATTGCAACGGTAGACCCTGCTCAATCAAGAAATGCAAGCTGTGTTTCTAGGTTCTACAGGGTCTTCGATCGTGGTTGTTCTGGCCTTCCCTGCCGTCAGAATCTCCGCTCACCCGTACAGCCGACCAGTCCAGCGGAACAGCATAATAGTGGTTATGGAACAAGTTACCCTTCTTTCAAAGCGCGAAATTGAGAAAATGCGGACGGTTGGTCGCTTGGCGGCGCAACTGCTGAAGCATCTGGAACCCTTTGTCAAACCAGGTGTGAGCACGTTGGATTTGAACAACGAGGCGGAGCGCTGGACCCAAGCCCACGGAGCCAAGAGTGCGCCGCTGGGATACAACGGCTTTCCCAAGTCGATTTGCACCAGTGTGAATGAAGTGGTGTGCCACGGGATTCCCAATGCCAAGCAGATTCTGCGGGAGGGCGACATTATCAACATTGATGTGACGCTGCTTTTGGATGGGTACCATGGCGATACCTCCAAGATGTTTTTTGTGGGGGAGCCGTCGCCGTTGGCTAAGCGCTTGGTGGAAGTGACGGAGAAGTGCCGCCAGTTGGGCATCGAGCAGGTGAAGCCGGGGAATCGCATTGGGGATATCGGTGCGGCGATTCAGGAATACGCGGAATCCCAGGGGTTTTCGGTGGTGCGGGATTTTGTTGGCCATGGCATTAGTCATATTTTCCACACTGCGCCGCAAATTCCCCACTATGGCAAATGGGGCGATGGCAAGAAGCTGCGTCCGGGGATGGTGTTTACGATCGAGCCGATGATCAATGAAGGGACTTGGGAAGTGAAGGTGCTGAAGGATGGCTGGACGGCCATTACGAAGGATCGCAAGCTTTCGGCCCAGTTTGAACATACGATCTCGGTTACGGAAGACGGGGTAGAAATTCTGACCCAGTGTGATTAAGGCGGTTGCGATTAAGACCGTGCAATTCAGACGGTGCAATTCAGACCAGGTGCCGCAGATTCCTCCCGATCGAACGTAGGCATCAACAGTGATCGATCTGCTTATGGATCTATAAGCAGATCCACTTAATGGGTCATCTAATAGCCGATTTCACAGACCCATCAGAAATTCCTACAGAATACGATTCGGGATTCACTCTGTAGCACTGATGAATCAATTTAGTAGCAATAAATTCCCCTTACTGAATGTTCTCACTGCACACCTCTTACCGAGTCACCTCCTGTCATGTCCAAAGAATTTCCGATCGGGGCTAAGGTTCGACTAATTAAACAACCCCTCTACATCAAAACCGCAGAACCTAAACCCATGCTGAGGCCGCCCCAAGTGGTTTGCCTGGGGGAAGAGGGGATTGTGTTAGATCGCTATCCCAGTGACACCTGGGGCATTCGCTTTGAGCGGGGAGCATTCCTACTCGATAGTCAATACCTGGAGCTGGTGATTCCTGGGCAGTCTAGCTAGGTCGAATCCCGCCAAGCCCTAGACCGATCGCCCCGACCCCTCGCTCTACCGCAGGGGAATCAGCATTTCAAATTCGGTGTTAATGCCTTCCTCTAGTACATCCTCCGGATTGGCACGGGTACGGACTTTCAGGATTCCCTTGTGGCGATGGGTGATGATGCGGTAACTCGTGACCAAACTGGTTTCCGTTCCCATTAAATGGGGATCCAAAAAACTGGCTTGTAACTGTTGCTGTTCTTCGATCGACAGGGGGGCGGCATTGTTGCCAATCCGAATGGAAATCCAACGGGTGCCACTGCCATCCAGAGAGCAGGTTTCCGTCGTCACCGTAATGCAAGAATCCACCGGAGTCAGGGTTTTTCCATAGATATTCAAGGACTCCGTTTGCCAGGTTTCCGCAACAGCCCGCACCAGCAAACGCTCAATTCCTTGGCTGAGAAGATTTAAAAAGACTTGGGTCATTTGGCCAATAAAGCAGGGCACAGGCGGTAAATGGCCATAGCGCTTGACGATCGTGAGTTCATTTTTCAGACGACTTTTGAGTAATAACAACACCCCATCGAGACAGTCGTGCAGGTTGGCGGGGGTGGGATAGACCTCATCAATATGGCAGAAGTTTTGCAGGCTGGAGGCTAATTTAGAGAGGCGATCGGCCCCGGTGCGAATACTTTCTAGGGTTTTGGGAATATCTTCTCGTAGATAGTCAATTTCAATTTCTTCCCTGAGTGCCACGATGTGGGGCGGAGGGGTCGGCAGGACTTTTTCGTAGGCTTCTAGCAAGCTGTAAACATCTTTGACATAGCCAGATAGATGACTGAGGTTACCCCAGATAAAGCTAACCGGATCCAAAATTTCATGGGCCACGCCATCCACCAGACGCCCTAGGCTGGCCATTTTGTCGCTGCGAATCATTTGTACCTGCATACGCTCGTTCCAGACCTGGGTTTCAATGCCGCGAATTTGCCAGTAGGCGGAGTTCAACTGGTGCGCTTCCAGCAGGCTGTAGGTGTCGTCTTCCAACTGCACGACGATCGGTTCGTTGCCCAGGATCTGCGATCGCCGCAACATTTGCTGGGCTGCGATCAAGATGGGGGTTTTGCTCGGAAAGGTGAGGCAGGTGGTGCGGGCGTAGCTGTAGAGGACTTTGAGGGATTTGTTGAGGAACAGCTTGCCGCCGTGGGGACGCAGTAGATATTCCAAAAATCGGCCTCGGGAGAGCATTCCCACCCAATTGCCCCGATCGAGCAAGGTCACGCCGGGTAAGTCGGGGTTATTTTCAAAGACTTGGGCCAGATCCCGTCCGAGGATTTGGATTTCCACGGGGCAACTGTACAGCGGCAAATCCTTGAGCGTGGAGTCTAGGGTCAGCGGTCGATCGTTGCCTCCCAGCACAGTGGGGGTTGCGATCGTCGGTTCTGGTGGATGCTGAATTGGTACAGACACAGTCTTCTCCCTAGACAACGGCGCAAATCAATGATCTTACGGTGCCCAAATTCGGTTCCTAGAGGATCAAAGGCTGGGAGAAATGCAGATTTTTTGGCCACAAACACTTTTTGGGCGATCAATCCCCTCTCTAGCTGCAAATAGCATTCATTCTGTAAATAGCATTGATTGGTGCAAATTCTTGGGAAGAACGCTGAACCGACCGAGAGGTGATTAAATAGGGAGGTCGTTAGTTTAGTCCCCTCAACCCGCGTGTCCGAAGAAGCTCCCAAAAAGCGATCGCTGGTCAACATCGCCAGTATTGTTGCCGTCGCGACTCTGATTAGTAAAGTCTTTGGCTTGGTGCGCCAAGTGGCTCTGGCTGCCGCCTTTGGGGTGGGTTCCGCCTACGGAGCCTATCAATACTCTACGATTATTCCTAGCTTTTTCTTGATTCTGCTAGGGGGCATTAACGGGCCATTCCACAGCGCCATGGTTAGCGTTTTGGCTAAGAAAGAGAAGAAGGATGCGGCTCCGATCGTGGAAACGGTGTCCACGATGGTGGGGTTGGTGCTGCTGGGGGTGACGGTACTGGTAGTGATCTTTGCGCCTTACCTAATTACGCTGATTGGGCCGGGATTGGCGACGAAAGCGCCGGAAGTGCGGGACATTGCAATTCAGCAGTTGCGGATCATGGCTCCCACCTTTTGGTTTGCGGGAATGATTGGCATTGGCTTTGGGGCGTTGAATGCGTCGGATATCTATTGGTTGCCGTCGGTGAGTCCGCTGATTTCCAGTTTGGCGGTGGTGGCGGCGGTGGCGGGACTGGCGATCGCCCTGGGTAGCAAGATTGCCGCACCGGAGAATGCGCTGTTGAGCGGGATGGTGCTGGCGGGGGCGTTTGTGGCGGGGACGGTGTTGCAGTGGGTTGCCCAGGCGATCGTCCAGAAGCGGGAGGGGTTAGGCAATTTACGGCTCCGCTTTGACTGGCACAATCCGGCGGTGAAGGAAGTGACGCGGGTGATGGGGCCAGCGCTGTTTGCGTCGGGGATGTTGCAGATCAATGTCTATACGGACATGATTTTTACGTCCTTTTTGCCCAATCCGGCGGCGGCGGTGTCGGCGTTGGACTATGCAAATTTGCTGGTGCAGACGCCCCTGGGGATTCTGTCCAATATGATTTTGGTGCCGTTTTTGCCGGTTTTCTCGCGCTTGGCGAGTCCGGAGAATTGGTCGGAGTTAAAACAGCGGATTCGGCAGGGGGTGCTGATTACGGCGATCGCGATGTTGCCGTTGGGGGCGTTGATTATTACGTTGTCGAAGCCGATCGTGCGGATTGTCTACGAGCGGGGGGCGTTTGATCCGAATGCGTCCTATATTGTGGGTTCGGTGTTGGTGGCCTATGCGGTGGGGATGTTTGTTTATTTAGGCCGGGATGTGTTGGTGCGGGTGTTTTATGCGTTGGGCGATGGGAATACGCCGTTTCGCATTAGCATGGTGAATATTTTTCTCAATGCGTTGTTTGATTATTTGCTGTTGCCGTTGGGGGCACCGGGGTTGGTGTTGGCGACGGTGAGTGTGAATGTGATTTCGATGGTGGCGCTGACCTATTACCTCAACCGTAAGTTAAATGGTATTGGTTGGCAATCCTGGGGCTTTGCGATCGGGGGATTGACGATCGCCAGTGGCGTGGCGGGGATGGCGAGTTGGGGCATCCTGACGCAGTTGGAACGGCTGTTGGGGACGGAAGGTATGGGGATCCAGTTGGTGGAGTTGACGATCGCGGGGGGTGGCGGTTTGCTGGTGTTTGGTGCGATCGCGAGTCAGTTGCGGTTGCCGGAGTTGAATTTGTTTGTGGGGCGGGTGCTGGGGCGGTTTCAGCGGCGCAAGGGATGATGGTGGGCGATCGGCGGAATCAGTTCTGGCTAGAAAGATCGGGTCTAAAAATAAAAACCCCGACCGGAGTCAGGGTTCATCATCAGGGTGCATCTACCACTCCACTCTTCTAGGGGGAGGAGGGTGATCCGGAAAAATTGAGAATTGGGCTGAAATTGTTGGGCTGAAATTGTTGGGCTGAAATTGTTGGGCTGAAATTGTTGGGCTGAAATTGTCTGGGTTGCTGGGCAATTTTTTTGGGGAGGAAGGGTTGTGTTTACGATCGGGGTTTGCTATATTAAGCAAGCGCGGGCAGTTAGCACAGTGGTAGCGCACTTCCTTCACACGGAAGGGGTCACAAGTTCGAATCTTGTACTGCCCATTAGTAATACAGGTTCTACGTAACAGTTTTGAAGCACTTTCCCAAAAGATCGGTTGGGTGGCTTTGGACTAGGTTGGGTAAGTTTGGGGGTAAAAATTAGGGCAGATTAAGGGCAGTGTTTTTACAGCCCTAATCTAGGCAGTTTGGGACGCTTGACGGTATGCCCATAAACTTTGCTGACCATGGCCGTGTTCCGGTGACCCATGAGATAAGCCACATCAGGCAAGCTTGCCCCTTGGTCAATGGCGTAACTGGCCATGCTGTGACGGCAAGTGTAGGGGGGACGGTGCAGAATGCCTGCTTGGGTTAGGACTGACCGCCAAATTCGTTGGGAGAAGTTGTGATCGTCGATCGCCGTGCCCTTGGTCGTGGTGAACACCAGTGCGTCGGGGTTGAATGCGGGGTTAAAACGACCTTGCAGCTTCAGACGCTTTTGCCCGTGCCGATTGGTGATTGAGTGGGGTGTTAGGGAGTCCCAGGGAGAGTTGGTACTGTTTCCCCTGGTAAGTCCATCTCAAACGAAGCATTCCTTGCCGAACATTGATAGAGACGGAACCTTTTTTCCTGCGTAACTTGCGTTTGGTCATATTTGTTGCGCAATCGTTCGGGGTTGCGTCCGGTGTTTTGAATTTCATGGAACACCCCTTCAATTCGCTGACGCACTATGGCAACCCGCTCATCGGTGTTGGCCGGGACTAAATCATAGGCAATCAGAACGCCTTTCCAGGTACTCAGTGAGACGTGTTTGTAGCCGAAGTAATACATTTTGCGGGCCAATAGCCCGGTGCAGCATTGCCAGAGAAATCACTGCGGGTTTTATCGCGCTTGAGTCCCAGCACTGGAAGGGGTTTGGTATCCACCAGCAGGTGCGTTTCTTGGGCGGCTCCCAATGCAACAACCCAACTGCGTTGCAGCCGATTCCAGCAGCCCATCCAATTGGCGTAAGCGGCGATTGAATTGACTCTGATCCAACAACTGCTGCTACCAATCGTCTACCAGAACAAACATGATGGTCATCAGGCTGGGAAGGTCTATGCTAGTTATGGGAGAACTGAGTTGTAAAGGTGGTACTTCGATTTTCATGCTCTCTCACCCTTTTGTCTAATCCACATTAGACATAAATTTAAAAACTGTGACAGCGCTAGCTCGATCACAAAGTCCATCGAGAAATTTCTGTCTGCGGCGTAGAGGAAGGCACACCATGAGGAGCAAACGCCCCACTGCGTCATTTCGGTAGGGGCAGTCCCCTGTCTAGTTTTTTGGGCGCATTGCAGTCTAGACGATCGGGCCGTTACTTAACTTCCTGGTTAACTTCCTAAAGTCCGATTGCATCAGAAGGGTGAATCGAGCAGACTGAGCTTAGTGAAATCTTGGAACTGTCTTGTGCTCTATGCCCTCGGTTGACGAGGATTTTCTATGAAATTTATCTATCGTGTCCCAATCTTCAATCATATACCCCACCAACTTTGGCCTCATTGTAAGCTAAGGGCTGCGAATAGGTGCTTTCGAGTTTCGGGGATAACCTATCAACCGACCAATTTAGAGCTGTTGGCCTATATTCCTACGAATAACCTCATGCTTTGAATGGGCGGTTTAACGTTAATGAATCATAATGAACCATTAACTCTAAAGTCTGAGCCTGATCAAAATCTAATGTAATGCTCTTGCAGTTTTCCAAGACGTAACGGATTTCCTAGTTCTGATTTTAGAGACATCGGTTGATAATTTCAGGATTAGGAAATCAAGAGAATGAATTCTTTAATACCATGGGTATTCATTCAAATTAGAATGTTTACATTAGATATAGTCGAGCCAGGATTGGTTTTTAACCTTCATTGCAGCATTGTTAATTGAACCAATTATTAGGATACTAATGGTCTTATTCATGATTATTATCGTGAGTTATTCGTGATCAAGTTAGTGAATAAATCTCTACAGAATACGTAATCTATATCTAATTCAGTAGGTTCTTATGGCCTCTAACAAGTCATATCTTTCTAGCCCCAAGTATGGTTATGATTTTGTCGTCGCAACTACCCAAGCTAGCATTAATGCAGGGCTGAAGGAATATCTCGATACGATCGATCAACCGACGACCTATCTTTGTTTCCTTGTGGATGACGATGGAAACCCCTCTGAATATATTGATCTCGAGACGTTGAAGCAAAGGACAGGCGGGATTGATCCCTTCACAATCCCCAATAAAACAAAATACAACGATCCTCGAATTACCACACTGACCCAAAATCGGTTTGCGGTGGGTCTAAAGCTGAAGTTAGGTCTACCGTCCAGTGTTCCGTTAGAAAATTTACCCCCGATCGTTGATTTAGGGAATGCTGCTAATAACGTAACCTTCAATCTATTTGCCTCTGAGTTTGAAATCATTCAGAATAATCCCCCCAGCGGTTGGGGCGGGAAGGGCTCTTGGCAGGTAGTATCGCAACCCACAGATCAACCCTGGTACTTTAGTACAAAGGTTAATTTAGTGTATGGTGACTTAGATAAAGAGTTAAACACTCCCTACTTCAACCAACACCCAGAACAGAGAGAGGCCCTCAAAAATCAACTGCTGAATCTCAATTCAGGGGCTTTTAGTTTGCAGCAACTGCTATTTGATTTAGATAATGCTGCACTTCAGTCCATTCCCACCATTGAAGGCATTGTCAAAGGTTCCAATGCTGATTTGGTGCTGACGAAATACTTTATTAGTTACTACTTTAATTCTGTAAGACAGTATGGGGAGCCCGTGTTGGCCGTTCATGCTGTGGCGAATGCGCCGGATTGGTCAAGTTTGCGGCTGACAGGAATGGAGCGGCAAGTAGCACAATTTGTGGATGGCAATGGCATTGTTGTGAAGGATCCCACCCCTGAGCAAAAGCAGGTGACGACCTTGGCCTACTTGTGCGCGGCGAATAACAATCCCTTACCCGGCGCGGCTAGCTTTAACTGGAATTGGGTAGAGCCTGCTGATGTCCTGAACGAAAGTGGCGCGATCGCGATTAATCGCAATACCTTAGCCACCTACTACAAAACGGTTCTGCTGCCGATCGTGAGTCGGTCTTGTATCAAAGTCTCTTGCAAGGTGGAGTTAGACTCAGATAGCTGGATTAGTGGAAAAGTCAAATATAGCGGCACCCTTCAACCGGGTCAATTTCCGCTTGAAACCAAAATCCCAGACAGTGGGAATACGGTTTTAAATATTTCCTATCAAAGCGATGCCCAAGACAGTGGTAAATCGGGAGCGACAGCGGGTGAACTCAAACTGAGTACTCCCTATTCCTGCTCCGTATCCTTTAGTGGTAATACAATCACGATCGTGCAAAACCTCAAGGTTTGGTGCTATGTCCGTTGGGATGCGACGGAAAATTCGGGCAATGTTTTCGATAAAACGATCACCGATGTCTACACGCTTTCTGTCGGACAGAATGGCTCCCTGCAAGTGAGCGCACCTCAAAGCACCATGATTGATAACTCCCAAACCCCAGAGCGGGGCTGGTTTGTCAATGCCTTCACGGGAGTTGATGACTTGATTAAGAGTCTCCAAAAGCAAATCACCAATTTTGTTGGAACTCAGATCCGAGATATTCCTGCCGCTGATGTACAGAATTTTGTCTTTCCGGGGGCGCGGGTCTTCACCTACAAAGATGCCCAATTTTCCGAACATCAGGACTTAGTGAGCCGCATTACCTACGTCAAACCTAGCTGATTTTACTGGGGGACTGGCCACGATCGATCACACTGACGGGAAGCGCAGACAAGGTTAGCTCCCGGAAGATTGTGCCCCGATCGCTCCAGTCCCTCAGGTTTCTCACCATCAGTCTCAACAGCATTCGTTCTATTTCGTTGATTCATCTAGCATATTTACCATTAGCGGGCATTGATCTATGTCGAATATTAATTTGACCTACTCATCAGAAATGATGACGAATTATCTTCATGCTGAAATTATCTCGCCCCAAGCTAAGTTTGAAGCCTTGCAAACCAACGACGGTCATTCCCTCCTGTTTTCGATCGGAACCGATCGGGCGTTTTACCTAATTCGCGAAGAAAGCGGCACCTCCACCACTGGCTGGAACAAAGTAGACCTGAGCAGCGCCTTGATTCAAAAAGCCTTTGCAGGCCAACCTGAGGCTTACTGCCGCACCTTTGAGGTGGGACAGAGCGTGCAGGATGGTTCGATCGGGATGGCGATGGTGGTCAGTACCTCTATTGGTGACCATTTGTATTTATGTCTAGGGAACTCCAACAAAGACACCACTTGGGCCGACGCCCCGAACTGGATTGCCTACGAATACGACAATGCCCAAGCCAAACTTCCTAAACTGGAAATTGTCAATGTCTTCTTTTGTGAGACAACGGGGGCAACCCAGTACATCATAGTGGATGTGATTCGTGATTCTAATAGCGCGGTGAAAACCGTGAGACGATTCTACATCGACCCCAGCAAGAAAACGGGACGCTATTGGAACAGCCGAGATCTGCCCATTGACCTCGAAATTGACAAGTATGACAGTTGCCTAGGCAGGGCGCGGAAAGGGCGCGTAGATGGTCTGTATACCGCAGGACGAGCAGGTAGCAGCGGCCAGTTAGAGTTTTGCCCAGTGATCAACGTCTATGGCAGTGCACCACCTACGCCCGCTCGACTGAATTTGCCCGGTGGCACGATCGCAAATGCCATTACTGCCACTCGAAACGCTGACTTATCCACAGACTTATTTGTGATGAGTGGCAAAACGCTGTACTACTTTTCTAGTTACAACCAAGCCGATGGTGCGATCGGCGTACCACTGATTACCCATGAAGTCCTCTCCAATACCAGCAAGCTGGTGGCGATGTCCCATGATGGCGTGATTACGCTCTGGGGAAAAAATGCCAGTAATCAAGTCTATTACCTGACCTGTGCCCAGGCAGAAGCCGCCAATCCAATCGCTTGGAGCGTTCCATTGCCGATTCTATCGAGCATTGAGCAAATTTCGCCCTATATTAACGGTGTGGACGGGGGAAATACAATTTTTGCGGCGGGAGATGGCAAACTCCAGAAAATTACACAATCGCCTACCTCCACCCTCTGGCAAGCCCAGGCAATCACGCTACCGCCACCGCCCCAAGGCAAATCGATTTCCTTCAATTCCTACACCACCACGCTACAGATTACTGATTCACAAAATCTGCCGCTGAAGGATATCTCTCTCAGCCTCAGTGCCAGCAGTCGTTGTGTGGTCTATATCAATGGGTTGTACTACGTGATCGACAATGCGCCCATTCATGTGAAGTCCAATGCCATGGGAATGGTGACGATCGTAGAGTCTACAGAGACTTTAACGGGGACAACCTTCACGGTTTCGACGGGCAGTGGGGCTGCGATCGTCATTAACCCCATGGAAACGCCCTTCAAGAAACTCGCTGCACTGAATACGCCGGAGAAGCTCAAGGCTGCCCAAGTGCGGGATGCGAAAGGGAATATGACTTCCTTGGTTGCTAGTAACACAGATGCTGATCAACTCCAGACCGTGGCGACGGCTCTGACTAGTTTGAGTAAAAGCTATGACCAAGCGAATACAGAGTTAGCGCCTGTGCCCACAACTGCCATGGCAAGCTTTGCGCCCGTTGCACCCGTTGCTATACCCATGGCCTCAATGAACCTCAAAGATGCGATCGTGGTGGCTGCGGGTGACCTGTTCAACTGGTTGAAGTCGGGTGTGAACGCGATCGTGAAGGTTGTAGAAGACGCTGCGACCAAAGCATGGCACTTCATCGTTCAAATTGGCGAAAAAATCTATCGCGCTGTACTGGATACCGTTGAGGCCGTCGTCGGTGCCGTAGAATGGGTCTTTCAGGCGATTAAGACTGCCATCTCCGAAGTCATCAAATATGTCTCCTTCCTATTTGAATGGGAGGATATTCGCCGCACCAAGGATGTTCTGCATAACTTGGTTAAATGCTATCTGCAACACCAAGTTGATAATCTTCAGGTAATGAAGCAAGACTTCGACGAGATGATTGGTGGTGTAGAAGACAAGATTAATCAATGGGCTGGAATTCAGGACTGGGCAGGCATTGGATCCGATATTGCCCACAAGCCAGCTACCAGTCAGGCTGCCAACCCCATGCAAAATCAAACTGCAGCATCCCTGCATCTCTCCCACCATTTTCAAAACAATGCTCAAAATGTTTCTATCACAGGCAAGGTTCCGGAAGTTAGCCTAGTTCAGTCGCTGATTGATGATTTGCTGACTGCGCTAAAACAGGAAGGGCGGGTTCTAGACGGTGTGATTGATCAACTGTCTAAGTTAGCGCAAGACTTTGCCAGCTTGAGTGTAGAAGACATTCTGAAGCGATTGGCAGGGATTTTGCTAGATGGGGTGCTCAGCAGTACTCAAGTGGTTGTAGATGCGATCTTTAATATCCTGACGGATCTGGCACAATCGGCGATCGACTTTCTGGATACGAAGATCCATATTCCGGTCATCTCTGACATCCTGAATGAAATTGGCATCCCGGATATGTCCTTCCTAGATGTCTTTTGTTGGATTGCCAGTGTTGCCTACACCGTGGTTTACAAGCTGGCTAAAGGAGAAGCTCCCTTCCCGGATAATGAGTACACCACCTTCTTGAAAAATGCCTCCAGCCTGCGGCAACTCCAGCAGGGCTTCACAACTTCTACCCCAAGGGCCATGGCCATGGCTGCTGGCCCGGTTCGGAGTAGCTCGCTGATAAGTCTCCCCACGATTCCCAAATCGGTGCAGACGGCCATCTTTATCATGGGTCATGCGATGGCAGGCTTCTTTGTGTTCAATGCTAACTTTGTGGATAGCTTTGAGGCGGCGGCAGAAACTGGAGCTAATCCCTTTAGTACCTTCTCTGGTGTTCTGGGGGTGCTAAGTGGGGGATCGGTGGGCTTTGCAAATTTCTTGGTGCCTAAGTTTGCGATCGAAGAAACAGCGATCAGCATCATGGGTACAGTAACAACGGGCCTGCGGCTTCTGTGCAAAGGCATTTTTAGTAGCCCCATTCAGGGTAAATTTGCGGCTTCGGAAGGGATTATGCAAAATCTAGCGGCGGCGGATGGTCGGGCGACCGGGGCCATTGTAGATGCTATTTTGATTATTCCAGCGATCGCCTGCACCGGATGGCATTTCTATGAGTTGGCCCAAAAGTCGGCGGGGAGCGATCGCAGTGATGCCATTATTGAGGAAGTCAGCAATTGTACCTCGTTTATTTCCCGCGTTTCCTACACAATTGCGGTGAATGATCCCGAACCCCTATCCAAAGCGATCGGGATTGGCGTCATGGTGGGGGCAAATGTAGCTTATTCCGGCTTGCAAACAGCTCAGGCCGCCATCGGCTAAGGATGATTCAAACGAGAATTCCAGTAATGGCCCGTTGTTAATGAGTGGTAAGTAGACAATTACAACTCAAACAGACTCTAGGACTCATCGACGGAGTAGAGCAGTCCTAGAGTCCTTTCTATCCAGATTCTTTGCAGTACTCTAACGCTAACTGAAAGCTGGGTTGGAGTACTGCGACCTGGAAAACCTCGCTAGTCTAAATTGAGAACGATTCTGAATGCAAAAGTTTATTGCATTTTGTTGCTGTGAAGAGGCAACCAATTATGATGCACACACGAGGATGACTGCATTTTTCGTGGCATTTCTCTAGATTCCTCCAGTCAGATGCTCCCTGCATCCGATCGCTGAATTGAGTCAATATGTTACGGCATGGAGACAGCACCATGGAAGTTCTAGGAATTGCTGGGGAAAGCTCTGTATCCTGACTGCATGGAGTCTTAGGATTCCACAGCACTCTATACAGACATTGATCCTCGTGCGTCTCTATACCTATCCTCCTTTGAATATGTCAGCCTCTTATCCAAGTGGCTCTCTGGCCCTAGACTCGCCCTATTATCTGGAGCGCCCCACCATTGAACAACCTGCCTATGCTGAAATCCAAAAGCCCGGTTCCCTGATTCGCATAAAAGCCCCTCGGGAGATGGGAAAAACGTCCTTGTTGCTCAGGTTACTGGAATTTGCCCACCAACAGTCCTATCACACGGTGAGCTTGAACTTAGAGCAGGTCGATGACGCCATTCTCAATGATTTAAACCGGTTTTTGCGGTGGTTGTGCGCCAGTGTAACAAGGCAGTTAGGGCTGGTTCCTTGCTTGGATGACTATTGGGATGAAGATATTGGAAGTAAGGTCAGTTGTACGCTTTATTTTCGGGGTTATTTATTAGAACAAATCCAAAAGCCCCTGGTTCTTGCGATCGACGAAGTGAACTATCTGTTTGAGCATCCCCAGGTGGCCAAGGATGTTTTACCGTTATTCCGCTCCTGGTTCGAAGAAGCTAAACGATTACCTGTCTGGCAAAAGCTTCGTCTTGTGGTGGTTCATTCCACTGAGATCTATGTGCCGCTGCAAATTACCCAATCACCCTTTAATGTCGGCTGCCCGATCGAGCTCCAGCCGTTCGACTTAGCTCAGGTCAAGGCGTTGGCCCAACGGTATCAGCTGGACTGGCTGCCCCAGCACCCCGAGTCTCTCATTGCGTTGTCGGGTGGGCATCCTGCGCTCGTGCATTTAGCCATTTATCACTTGAGCTGTGGCCAACTGACCTTCCAGCAGTTCATGGAAACCGCTGCGACCTCTAGCGGTATTTATAACAATCATCTGCAACGCCATGCTGCGGTGCTGCAAGAACAACCGGATTTGGCTCAGGCACTCATTTCCGTGATGACCTCCTCTGCTCCCCTCAAACTGGATCCCATGCAAGCCTACAAATTGCACAGTTTAGGGCTGATTAACTTGGTGGGCGATCGCGCTACTCAGGGCTGTGAACTCTATCGGCGCTATTTTGCGCCATCGGCGTTGGCCGCCCCCATCCCTAGCTCTCGCCGCAAGCGAGGGGTGATTCTGACAACCCATGGTCTTGAAAAGTTGCAGAAAGAAAAACGGGAGGTGGAAGAACAAGAAAATCGGGGACAGCGGCTGACGCTAGAACAACTCAGTGAACGGACGGGGCTATCAGTCGATACCTTGATGAAGGTTCAAGCGCGGGAAGGGAAGGTCGATAAGCAGACATTGAAGATCTACTTTCAATCCTTTGGCTTAACTTTGTCTGCGAATGACTTTGAGTTTCCTCCCTCAGAGGAGCCTGGTGGTGATTGAAGCCTCTGAATTTCCCTGTCATAGCTCAATGTTCTTGCGTCTCTCTACGTATTTTAGGATTTCATTTATTTTCTAATCCCAGTCATGATGAATCCAATTATCAAAGATTAGAAGATGCATTTCTGGGAACTGCAACACACTATTTATGTAAGTTGCCAGAAAATCTAAAAAGACGTTGAGTATTTTCGCAAGATCAGTAGAGAACCGATTAGTCTTTCAGTCAATGGTCTGTGTTTGGGTTAACCTCATTTGTTTAATGTGCTGTGTTTCCAACTCTGCCGCAAAGCGATCGTGCTCCCGCTGCCCGACAGGCTCAACTCAATCGAGCTAGGGCGAAATATACGTTTGTCCATGCCTATCGGAGCGATGACTGCCCCGATGGGGTGGGTCTGCTGGCCAATTTGCCCTACGACCAAGAATTTACCTTGCCTTACTTGGCCCAGGTCCTGACGGTGGATAGTACGCTGTTGGCTAACCATGCCGCGATCGACTTGGAATTCTTGACGGGGTTGTTGCAAGGGTCTGTGACGCTGGCAGATTGGTTGGGGTTGGCGAAATCGCTGACCGATCGACCGTTTTTTCTGGCGCAACCCACCAAAGCGGCTCGACGCATTTCCGATAGTTTTCCGCTGAATTTAGAGCAATATAACGCTCTCTTTGCAGTGATTGCCCAGCCGGAAATCGTCAATATTTACAGCCAATCCCAGGCCGTCCGAGATCGGGCCTTTGCTTGGCAGCGACTGGCTGGGGCGAACCCCATGGTGCTGCGGGCCGTGACGACTCTACCCCAGCACGATCGCACCTGGAAGACGGGCTGCAATGACGAAGACATCCTGGCTCCCCTGCCACCGGGGGAATTGCCTGCCAATTTTCAGATTACCAATACACTGTACCAACAGGTCATGGGCTCCCAGGATTCCCTGGAAAAAGCAGCGGCGGAGCGGCGGCTGTATCTTGCAGACTATCGCCTCTTGATGAACTTGCCCCAGGGCAAATGGCAGAATGGCCTGTTCCCACAAAATCGCTATCTCTATGCCCCGTTAGCGCTGTTTGCTTGGCAACCGGGGGACGATCGCACTTTGGGGGAATTCAAACCCGTCGCGATTCAGTGTCAGCAATTGCCGACGGATCAGACGAACCCCGTCTTTACGCCCTTGGATGGCTATCGCTGGCAAATGGCGCAAACGGTGGTGCAATGCGCCGATGGCGTGTTACAAGAAATGGTGCATCACTTGGGCTATACCCATATGGTGATCGAAGCCGCGATCGTTGCCGCCTACCGTAACTTGGCCGCAGCCCATCCCCTCTATATCTTGCTTGCGCCCCATTTCCAGTTCACGCTGGCCCTGAACGACTACGCCACGAAGCACCTGATTGCGCCGGGTGGTCAGGTCGATAGACTGTTTGGCAGTACCTTGGAGGGATCGCTGACAGCGCTCGTGCGGGGGCTGCGGGAGTACGATTTTAGTCGGGCGGCCCCGCCGAAGGAGTTGGCCGATCGTGGGGTCGATGATGGTCTGGGTTTGCCGGACTATCCCTATCGCGATGATGCCCTGCGGGTCTGGCAACCGCTGCACCAATTTGTTCAGCGCTATGTGGCCTTGTACTATGGCGGTGATGAGGATGTGCAGCAGGATTGGGAATTGCAAGGGTTTATCCAGACGTTTGGGGATCCTCAGCAGGGTAATATTCCCGGAGTGCCAGCCCAGATTACAACCCGTGACCAATTAGTCGAAACGATCGCGACCCTGATTTTTACGGCAACGGCCCAGCATTCTGCACTCAACTATGCCCAGTTCCCGTTTATGGGCTATGTCCCCAATGTGACGGGGGCTCTCTATGCCCCTGCGCCTACCCAGGACACGCCCCAGGATCAAAGCAGTTGGCTGGCGATGCTGCCGCCCACATCCAAGGCACTGCAACAGTTTGTCATTCTCTATCAGCTGTCCAATGTGCGGTTCTCAGTGCTGGGACAGTATGAGCCGTTTTACTTTGAGGATCGACGGGTCGATGCCTTGGCGCAAAAGTTGCGTCAGGAATTGGCCCTTGTGGAAATTGCGATTAAAGATATCGATCAATACCGATTTTTATCCTATCCCTACCTGATGCCTTCGACGATCGGTAATAGCATTTTTATTTAACAGGTAACTGATTAACTTTTTATCTCGATTTAGTTGATACTTCCATTTCAATTGTTGGTTTAATTCAAGGTCGGCTCTATTTATTCATCCATCACCGCTATGTTGTTTTCCCTCGATCCACTGATGCCCTCTCTGCCCCAAGAGGATCCCTGTCCCGATCGACGGGCGGCCTGTCTAGCGGCGAGTCGTGCCATCTATCAGTTCGACACCAGCTATGCTGACATCGGCTTTGTGCAGCAAGTGCCCCTCTGGGAACAGTTCTCTCCGGAGTATCTTGCAACCTTTGCCAAACTCCAGGGCACCGTCTACGCCAACCAAGCGGCGGCAACCGTTCAGCAATGCTACAGCGCCCCGGAGGGGGGCTTCCGGTTTGCGGTCAATCAAGTGCGATCGCGGCTGCAAGATTGTGAATTGCAATCCCTGTATGGGCCTAGCCGCGATCCTCGCGTTCCCCCCTTTAATGAACGCACGCCGCTGTCCATGACGGACTATGAGCAACTCTTCCAACTGATTACCCCGCCACCTAATCGCTACCGTTGGCAGCAGGATTGGGCCTTTGCTTGGCAACGCCTTGCGGGAACGGCCCCGATTTTGATTCGATCGGTGCAAGAGGCCCTGCCGGAGAATTTTCCCGTGACGGAATCCCACATGCAGCGAGCCACGGGCGGCAGTGATAGTCTGGCGGCTGCGCTGGCGGAAGGGCGACTATTCATCGTTGATTTTGCGATTTTGCAGGGCATTGCCGCTGGCATTACCGATCACTATCGCAAGTACCTCTATGCCCCGATCGTGCTGCTCCGCTGGGATCCTCGGGCGACCTGTCCCCCCGGAGGCCCGCCCGGTCGGCTGCTGCCCGTCGCCATCCAATGCGGCCAGGTGCCCAATCCCCAGACGCCCATTTTGACCCCCGCCGATGGGGTGGCTTGGGAAATGGCCAAGGTGGTGGTACAAAGTGCGGATAGTAATTATCACGGGGTGGTTGAACATTTGGGCCGCTGCCACATTATGGCGGCTTGGATTGCTCTGTATACCTTCCGCCATTTGGCTCCGAACCATCCGCTGCGGGTGTTGCTGACGCCCCACTTCCAGTTCACGTTGGCGGTGAATGTGCCCACTCGATCTCTGTTGTTGCCCGGTGGCCGCACGCCTCGTCTGCAAGCGGTCAGTTTGGAGAGTGCGATTCAGCTGTTGAAGCGCGGCTTTACGGAGTTTGATTGGAATGCCTTAACGCCGCCCACGGACTTCAGCCGCCGAGGGGTTCTGGATCGAGATCGCTTGCCCGTCTACCCCTATCGGGATGATGCATTACCCCAGTGGCAAGCTATTCGATCGTTTGTGGGAGACTATGTGGCGCTCTACTACAGTACCGATCGGGAGGTGACGGAGGACTTTGAACTTCAGGATTGGTTCCGCCACATGGGTAGCGGCGAAGGGGCACAAATTAAGGGGATGGGACGGGATGGCCAGTTAGCCACCCGTGCTGACCTGGCCGATCTCATGGCGCAAATTATCTTCCGGGTGACGGTATTCCACGCGCTGATTAATTACACGGTGTTTCCCGCCATGGGATTCATGCCCAACATGCCCACGGCAATCTATGCTCCGGCTCCGATCGAGAACCATGTCTATCAACCGGATGATCTGTTGTCGCTGTTGCCACCCATGGCCGTTGCCTTAGATACCCTGAGTGATGTCTATGTGGTGGGGCATTTGCGTTGCAATCAGTTGGGAGCCTATGCGCTCTGTCATTTTGTCGATCGGCGGGTGCGTCCGTTGGTCGTGCGTTTACAAAACCGTTTGGCTGAGATTGAGCAGGAGATTCAATCCGCCAATTTACACCGTCCGGCTCCGTTTGAGATTCTGTTACCCTCTCATATTCCCCAGAGTATTCACATTTAGAGATTTTAAGCCTTTAAAAATCTTAAAAAGCAATCTTGAATCACCTAGCTTATGCATAAATCTCAAGTTAAATAAACCAGATCTGAATCATTAAATTTAGTATTTCATTTTCTGTTGTTTCTATGGAAATTCCTGGTTACTGTGATCTGAAATTTCGGTGTGAGGGCAGTCGCTGCACGATTTACTCTGCCTATCGATCGGATGGGTTGCCAGTCATTTTGAAGCATCTGCGAGATCCCTACCCCAGCCCTGCGGAAGTGGCTCGCTTTCGGCGGGAATATCAGATGACCCGCCAGTTCCAGCAAGCGGGAATCATTCACTGTTTAGATCTCATCGATCGTGGCAATCAGTTTGTCATGGTGCTCGAGGACTTCGGTGGACAGGATTTAGATCATTTTTTGACGATCGAGCCGCTGTTACCCATGGCTCAATGTTTGGAATTAATGCTGCGGCTGGCCCAAAGCTTGGGAGAGGTGCACCGGGCTTTGATCATCCACAAAGACATTAATCCCTCGAATATTGTTTGGAATCCCCAAACCGATACCTTAAAGCTAATTGACTTTGGCATTGCTAGCCAGCTCTCGCGGGAAACGCCCAGCCTGACCGATATCCGGGTACTGGAAGGCACCTTGGCCTACATTTCGCCAGAACAAACCGGACGTATGAATCGATCGGTGGATTTTCGATCGGATTTGTATGCCTTAGGGGTCACGTTCTATCGGATTCTGACGGGGCAGTTACCCTTTCCCCTGGCGAATCCGCTGGAGATGATTCACGCCCACATTGCACGATCGCCGATGTCACCCCAGGCAGTGAGATCGGACATTCCGGCGATCGTGGCGCAGATCGTCCTGAAGTTGATGGCTAAAAATGCCGATGACCGCTACCAAAGCCCCTACGGCTTAGTCCAGGATTTGCAGCGCTGTTATCAGGATTGGCAAACCCAAGGCCAAGTGACGCCGTTTGACTTGGGCCAAGCGGACTTTCCCGATCGCTTGATTCTGCCGCAAACCCTCTACGGTCGTGAACCGGATTTGCAGCAACTGATGACGGCCTTTGAGCGCTGTCGTCAAGGCTCGGTCGAACTGGTGTTGGTGGCGGGCTATTCCGGCATTGGCAAAACCTCCCTCGTCAACGAAATACACCGTCCCGTCACTGCGGCTCGGGGGGAATTTATCAAGGGCAAATATGACCAGTTCAACCGCAGCAAACCCTATGGCCCCTTGGCGGATGCCCTGACCCAATGGGTGCAGCGCTTGCTCACCCGCAGAGATCGGGAGTTGGCCCAGTACCGTGAAACATTATTGGACGCAGTAGGCTCGAATGGACGGTTGTTGGTTGATGTGATTCCTGAATTTGCCCAAATTTTAGGAACCCCGCCCCCGCTGCCAGAGATATCCGACACAGATGTTGAAACGCGCTTGACCCTCCTGTTCCGGGGGCTGCTGCGGGCCATTGCGACCGCAGACCATCCGATCGTCTTGTTTATCGATGATTTGCAATGGGCTGACCTCGCGTTTGTCCGCCTGCTCCAGCGGCTCGTGACTGACCCAGAAGCCGGTTATTTACTCCTCGTGGGGGCCTACCGTGACCATGAAGTGAGTGCAGCCCATCCCTTGATGCTGTCGTTGGAAGAAATTCGTCAGACGGGCAAAGCCTTTACCCACCTGACCTTAACGCCCTTAAGCCAAGCCCACACCCACCAACTTATCCAGCAAACCCTGCGATTGTCAGAAGCGACGGCTGCACCGTTGGCCGATCTGTGTTTTCAGCGCACTCAAGGTAATCCCTTTTTTCTCAACCAATTGCTAGAAACGCTGTATACCCGTGAACTTCTCACCTTGGATCCCGCTCAAGGCTGCTGGGTTTGGGATTTACAGACAATTCAAGCCCAAGGCATGACCGATGATGTCATTTCCTTTTTAATTGACAAGATGGGCGATCTGCCGCCCACCACCGTGCAGGCGTTGCAACAAGCTTCGGTGGTGGGGAACCACTTTGATCTCGCTAGTTTGACCACGTTGCTGGGGGTGGCCCCTGGGTTTGTTGTGAGCCAGCTCCAACCGGCTTTGCACCAAGGCTTAATTGTGCGCGTCAATGATAGCCTCGAACTGGAAACGGTCTATGACTTCGAGGTCGATCGATCCTACAATCCCCACTATCGATTTCTGCACGATCGTGTCCAACAGGCAGCCTATTCCCTACTCCGTCGAGAAGAACGGGTGGAAGCGCACTATCATCTCGGTCTGCAACGTCTAGCCCAAGCCCAAGAACAGAGCGCAGCCCAACCGGACGCCCAATTGTTTGCGACGGTGACCCACCTGAATCAGGCTCAGGAGCGCTTATCGGCCTCCGATCGATTCACCCTGGCTCAACTCAATTTGCAGGCCGGGGTCAAAGCGAAACAAGCAGCAGCTTTCCAAGTAGCTTTAGAATTTTTGCTCACGGGGGTGAAGTTGCTGGAGGCCGATGCTTGGCAACAGCATTATGCCCTGGCCCACGGGCTCTATACCGAGGCTGCCATGGTCGCCTATCTCGCCAATGAGTTAGCCACCATGGAGCGTCTGCACCAACAGATTCTGGATCAAGTTCGGCAGCCCTTAGATGCGCTCTCGGTGCATGAGGGGGCAGTGGGTGCATTAATTGCGCAGAACCAGTTAAACGCCGCGATCGACTACACCCTACGGGTGCTCCGGGAGGATTGGGGGGCGCAGATCCCCAGCCATCCCACTACGTTACAGGTGTTGGGGCAATTGCTACAGACCCAGTGGGCTTTGCGGGGCACAACCACGGAGACGTTACTGAGCCTGCCAGAGATGACCCATGCGGCCACCTTAGCCATCATGCAACTCCAGCGGAATATCGTGTCCCCCACCTACTATGCACGACCGAACTTACTGCCGCTGATTACCTTTAGCATTATTCGCGCCACCTTAACCCACGGAATTGCGCCGGAATCAGCCTATGCCTTTGCCTTAATGGGGGTGATCCAATGTAGCTTGGGCAATGAACTCAAAGGCTATGAAATGGGGAAGCTGGCCCTCCAGATCCGATCGCGCATTCAGGATCCCATCCTACGGAACCGTACAGCCCATGTTTTTAATTCCCATGTGCGCTTTTGGAAGGATCCCTATCGAGATGCAAAGGAGGGCCTGCGAGAAACCTATAAACAGGGCTTAGACTATGGCGACGTAGAATTTGCGGCCTTTTCCGGGATGATGTCCTGCGCCATAGCCTTTTACCAAGGAGACCCGTTGGACAGGGTGAAGCAGGAAATGAATGCTTTTAGCGCTATTATTTCCGACCTGGGGCAGGGAACATCCCTCTATACCCACGAAATCCATCGCCAAGCAGTCTTTAACCTCATGGGAGACTGCACCGATCCGAGTCGATTGGTTGGCCTCGCCTACAACGAAGAGGAAGCTGTACCGATCCATCAACAAGCCTCAGATCTCTCTAATTTATCCACTTACTGGTACACCAAAACGTTTCTGCATGTGATCTTGGGGGATTACGATTTAGCGGTTCAAGCCGCCAATACTAATCGCCAGTATTTAAATGGAGCCACAACAACCGTTTATGTCGCCAATTATTTTGCCTATGATATCCTGAGTCAGGCCCAGGTCTATGCCCAGTCCCCCGTTCCGGAGCAGCGCCAGTTATGGCGACGGATGCAGCAGAATCGGCGGAAGTTGGCCCGTTGGGCGGCCATGGCTCCGATGAATTTGGGTCATCAGTTGGCCCTCGTCGATGCGGAATTAGCTCGGTTGCAAAAGCGGTTTGATCGCGCGATCGATTGCTATGAGCAGGCGATTGCCCTAGCCCGCCAAAATGGGTTTCTGCACCACGAAGCCTTGGCCTCGGAATTGGCGGGACGGTTCTATCTCAGCCGCAACTATGGCAAACTGGCCTTGGCCTATTTGCGGGATGCCCGTTATCTCTACCAACAATGGGGCGCGATCGCCAAAGTCCAACGGTTAGATGACGCCTATCCAGCCCTGCGCCAAGAGGATAGCGCGATCGGGCCAACGATCGGCACCCGACGGATTAGCCTAGACACCACCACGGGAACCAGTAACCTGTCCCTTGATTTTGAATCGGTTATTCTTGCCAGTCAGGCAATTTCCAATGAAATCGTTTTGGAACAGCTTTTGCAAACGCTGATGAAAACGGTTCTAGCAACAGCAGGTGCACAAACTGGATTGTTGTTCCTAGAACAGGATGGCACTTGGCAAGTCGTGGCTGCCGATGGCGCAGAGGGCGTAGAGGCATTGACGTTGGCGGATGCAGACTTTTCTCCCGCAATCCTCAATTATGTGATTAAGTCCCGAGAAAGTGTTGTTCTGAATAATGCCACGCAGGAAGGACTTTTTACGGATGATCCCTATGTGGTGATGCATCATTCGCAATCCATTCTCTGTGCGCCATTGCTAAACCAAGGCCAACTGAATGGCATTTTGTATCTAGAAAACAATCTGACCACCGGAGCCTTTACCCCGGAGCGGGTGGAAGTCCTCCAGATTCTGTCCAGTCAGGCTGCGATTTCCCTGCAAAATGCGCAACTCTATGTGACCTTAGGCCAACAGAATCGGGCCTTGGAACAGGCTAAAAATCAATTGGCGGACTATTCTCGAACCCTAGAGCAAAAAGTTCAGGAACGCACTCAAGAACTTTCCCAAACGCTGGAGGTGTTGAAGGCGACGCAGGCAGAATTGCGCTTTGAAAATGAATTACTCCGTAGTGCCGAAGCGCCCAATACCTATTGCTATCAGGTGGGGGGCAGTTTGCCGATGGATGCACCGACCTATGTCGTCCGATCGGCCGATCGGTATCTGTACAAGGCTCTGCACCAAGGGCAATTTTGCTACATCCTCAATTCCCGCCAGATGGGAAAATCGAGTCTGATGGTTCGGATGTTGCGGCAACTGCAACAGGAAGGATACAGTTGCGTGGCCCTAGATTTGACCCTCATTGGCAGCGAAACCGTTACCCTTGAACAATGGTACAAAGGTTTGGTGGTGCAGCTTTGGCAGGGGTTTGATTTGCTGGGACGGGTGAATCTCAAGCAATGGTGGAACGATCGCTTAGATCTTTCGCCGGTGCAGCGACTGGGCCAGTTTTTGGAAGAGGTGCTGCTGACGGAGGTGGGAACCGACGAAATTCCGAATTCCCGCAATCTGGTGATTTTCTTAGACGAAATTGACAGTGTGCTGGGCCTTCCGTTTGCAGTGAATGACTTTTTTGGATTCATTCGGGCTTGCTATAACCAACGGAGCCTTAACCCCATCTGGAATCGCCTCACCTTTACGCTGTTGGGCGTAGCAACGCCTTCTACCTTGATTACGGATATTCAGCGTACGCCTTTTAATATCGGGCAGGCCATTGTCCTAGAGGGCTTTAAAGAACACGAATCCCAGCCGCTGTTAAATGGTTTGATCGATCAGGTTAGTAATCCGCAAACGTTGCTGAAGGCATTGCTATTTTGGACGAATGGTCAACCCTTTTTGACCCAGAAATTATGTCAGGTGATCCGCAATGCCCAGGAGCCCATTCCCGCCAACCAGGAAGCGGAGTGGGTAGCTGACCTTGTGCAGGCTCGGTTCATCGATCGCTGGGAGTCTCAGGATGAGCCAGAACATTTACGCACGATTGCCGATCGCTTGCTCCACGGCCCTCTTCCCGCACCGAATCTGCTCAATTTGTATCGTCAAATTCTGGAGGCAGGCTCGATCGGGCTGTCGGATAGTCCAGAGACTGCGGAATTGTTGTTATCGGGGATCGTCAACAAGCAGCAAGGGCAATTTCAGGTCAGTAATCGCATTTATGCCGCAGTGTTCAATTCTGCTTGGATTGAGGCCGCGCTGTCTGCGGTGACTTTGGCATCGCTCGGATGACACACAAAAGGGGTGTGCCGTGCGCTGGAAGATTGAGCAGTTTTACCGGGAAGTCAAGCAAACAACGGGCATTGAGGCCTGTCAGTGTCGTAAGCAACGGATTCAGCGCAATCATATTCAGCGCAATCATATTGCCTGTGCTTTGCTGGTGTGGACTCGGTTGAGACAGTTAGCAGAGGCAATGGGAACGATAGTTTACCAACTCAAGACACGGTTACTATCAAACTATTTGATTGAGCAATTGAAGTCACCTACCCTACCCATGCGATTGAGCAGTGCCACTCCTCATATTTAGGGCTTTGCGTAAGTCCTGATCCTGACAAGATTCAATCGGCTTGAGAGCGGGTCTATGCTGAGATCATGAGCAAGTGCCAAACCAACGAAAGCAGAAAAGTACGGTGGACCCCAAAAACTGGACAGGTAGTTAAGCTCTGAAAACTCAAACTGTGATAGGAGTATTTCATGGGCAATAAACGCAAACAATACAGCGCCGACTTCAAAGCCAAAGTAGCCTTAGCGGC
>NZ_JACJRC010000039.1 GCF_014697025.1 Alkalinema sp. FACHB-956
CGCGGATCACCAAAGACCGTATTGCGGTCTTTGGTTTGCTCAGCACGAATTAAAATCGGGTTATTCATAGAAAATAGCGCTTTCATAGCTTTTTCCTAGTTTATTCCGACTTGTGTGTACACGGTAGCCCAATTGGGAGAAGGACTGGGACTCATCGGTCAAATTGGATGGCTCTAGATAGATGCTGCATAGATAGCTGCGGTTAAAACCATTTAGCTAAAAATCTGCCCATCATCTACCTGAAGAACAATCTACATAGACTGTAATCTAATTGACTATTCGCAAGAAATATTAAGTTTTTTTTGGAGTATACCTCAGTAATATAGCGCTACTTTTTGAAGCAGGTTTCAAATCTCTCAAAAGTCTTCATGGAGTGCAATAAAATAATTCTTAATTCGTGATATTTCTTGACATTTAAACTAACAACTTCACAAATTCTTAAGGAGAGACTTGCAAATTAAGGAGAGACTTGCAAACGGCCTTGGAGATGAATGCGATCGTCCAGAATGGATAGTTGCTCGATGGTTGTTCCGTCACCTAGATCAAAGCAATAGCCCTCAAAATCCGATAGCGGCAGTCCCCGTTTTGCCGTGGGGTGGGGCAACCAGTGGGGTTGAGTTAACTGAAGTTGGTTGGGCGTAGACAAGGTCAGTCCCGTCCGCAACGCGATCGGGGTCACCTGGCTCGTTCCCAGCAGATCCGCTCTCACGGTTAGCCAGGATTCAGCCAACTTAGCTTGGAGATTATCAATTTTGATATCCGGACTCGCACTATCCACCTCAGCGATGCCAGAAGCAAAGAGGATTTTCAGAAAATCTTCGATCGCCGGAGCCAGTAGAGGTGCATTTAACGAAGCATTTAAATCGGCTTCCGTGAGACAGACGACGACATCGATCGGCACCGGGGCCAACAACTGCAAGGCTTTCCCCCGCATCACCTGGCCCACATTCACCTGAATCGCCTGGCCCACTAAATTGACCTGGCTGAGATGGATGCCTTGATAAACAGCAGATTGGGCCGAGAGCAGGACTTGGGGAATTTGGCCAGAGAGAATTTGGCGATCGCCCGCCAGGATCTGTAATTCTAGTTGCTCAATCTGCTCCATCTGAGAGCGTAACCAAAACCGAATCGCAGGCCCTAGCACCTTACTAATTAGCCCCGTAGCCTTCCCCTCTCCGTCCGTAGCCATATACCCGTCCTGAAGCACTGTTAAAGCAGTTTACCGGATGGTGGGTACGGAACAGCCTGTTAGCCATTAACCTATTGACAGGCTATTGACAGGCTTCGGCTATTTAGTCGGAGCAAGCCCCTTTGTGTAGCTGTAAATTTGCCCATTTTTGGCGAAGTATTCTATGGCAACTCCCCAGCAACTTCGATTCCACGATCGGCCCCTTCTTGCCTCCATCAATCATCGACTCCAACGTAGAAGAAATCAGGCCGTGATGGACTACGCCCGCGATGTTCCCGGCAGTATGCCCGGAACACTTCGGATCCTAGAAGATGCCCATCCGCCGGAAATTGTCTTAATTGACTACGGCAATCAACATTATGAGCAGTTACAGATTCAGCATCCGGAGGATCTACTGCCCCATTTAGATTCTGACTCAGTGTCCTGGGTAGACCTGAAGGGCTTGGGAGATGAAGCCATTATCCAAAGACTAGGACAAGTGTTTGACCTCCATCCCCTTGCCCTCGAAGATGTTGTCAATGTGCCTCAGCGCCCCAAGATTGAGGAATATGATGATCAGTTGATCATCATTGCGCGAATGGTGATTTTGCAGTCAACCCATACCAGTGGATTTTTTACAGAGCAGGTGAGTTTCATCCTGGGCCCCCACTACCTTCTGACCGTCCAAGAAGAGCCAGATTATGACTGTTTTGAACCAGTCCGCGATCGCATCCGTCTGGCCAAGGGATTAATCCGCAGACAAGGCGCAGATTACCTGACCTATGCTTTGCTAGACGCCATCATTGACGGGTTTTTCCCAGTCTTGGAAGTCTATGGCGAAAAGTTGGAACTCTTGGAAGATGAAGTGGTCGCTAACCCAACGCCCAAGACCCTAGAAAAAATCCATAAAATTAAACGCGACCTGATCACCCTGAGACGGGCAATTTGGCCGCAACGGGATGCCATTAGTGCGCTGATTCGGGACGGCAATGACTTAATCAGCGAAGATGTCCGCATCTATCTCCGGGACTGCTACGACCACGCCGTACAAGTGCTAGACATTGTAGAAACCTATCGAGAGGTCGCATCTAGCTTGATGGATGTGTATCTTTCCTCAGTGGGCAATCGCATGAACGAAATCATGAAGTTCCTCACGGTGATGTCCAGTATCTTCATCCCCCTAACATTTATTGCGGGGGTATACGGCATGAACTTTGAAAACATCCCAGAACTGAGAACCCGTTATGGCTACTTTGTTTGCTTATTCGCCATGCTGCTCATTGCAACTGTGCTCTTAGTTCTCTTCTGGCGACGGGGCTGGTTCCATCGCTATGCCACAACGCCTCCGCCCCCAGAAGATACTTGGGATCGCTAAGTTGGAATCCCTCGTTGGAATTGCGGCGCAGGGAATCGGCCTATCCATTCCGCTGGAGCCGTCGTAACTCTTCTTGGAGTTCCGACACTTGACGACGCATTTCTGCCACTTGATCGATCGGAGGCGGGGTGGTCGCCGCTGGGGTCGCACTCTCTGGACTAGACACCTCTTCTTCATCCAGAATTTCAATTTTGCGGGGTTCCGCCGTCGGGCTAGAAGCCGTTGATTCAGCCTGTGCTTGCGCTTTGTGAATCATGTCATCGACAAAGCGTTTGGCTTCTTCGGTGGTCATTTCTCCCCGTTCCACCATGTCATCCGCGAGCTTCTGGAACTGGCCCCGCAATTCTCCCAGTTTTTCTCCCGCTTTTTCCCCCGCATAGGACGCTACGCCGATGCCAAGATAGACTGCCTTTTGTACCAAGTCACCCAAACCCATGGTGTTTTCTCCTGTATTGCCTCTCAAGCATTCGTTAGGATGGCCGATCGCCTCCTTTTTGCATACTTCAAGCATAGGATTCACATTCCGAAGATGCCTAGGGCCGATGCAGAGCGGATTTCCTCACTTCTTGTCACCCTAATCCTCATGAAAGATTGACGAATCCCGGGCACAACGTGCTATTGTAGAAAATGACTCGGATCTATGCGGTTTCAACGCCCAAATCTTGTCAGGACCGGAAGGTAGCAGCAATACGGGATGCTTGGGACAGGCGTAGTCTCCGGGTCTCTTTTTTTAACCAAGTTCTAAATCCAAGTTCTAAATCGGTCTTCTAGTCACTCCACCACGACCTTCCATTCATAGAGCTTGTAGTTGACACAGCCATTCACAATTAGTGGATCCTGCTCCACAATTGCTTTCGCCTGTTCCATCGAGTCTGCTTCAAACAGCATCATGCCACCCCCTCGTTGGGCCCAGTACCCTGTACGTGCGTGGTGCCCTTGATCAATGAGATTCTGCACAAAGGCTTTGTGAGCGGCAACATATTGATCAAAGGTTTGCTTATCGACAATTCCTTCTTCAATTTTAACGAACCAGGCCATTCGCATCCTTCCTTCAACTTTGAACTATGAGCAACGCTAGGTGCAGAAAGATTGGGTGACAGAAAGATTGGGTGACAGAAAGATTGGGTGACAGAAAGATAACGCTAGAAGATTGATTCGGTGTTTTCCAGGAGTCCCTAACTTTAGCTTAGGATAGACCAGTCTCTGAATCCACCCTGAATTCCATCGTTTAAGTGAATTTTGGCTCTCCCCGACGACGGGGCAATTCCGTGGCTAGTTCCTGAATCTCCAATCTTGCTCCTCAAGATGTGGAGCAGTGCCCCTGCATCGCCGATCGCGGAGAATTGTTGCTACTGCATGAACCACGATCGGCAGTCCACCAAGAGTTCACTTTTTAAGGGCATAGTCAGGTTACAGTGTGCAGTCATTTTGAGAGTGCAGTTATTCGAGAGTGCAGTTATTTCGAGAGTGCATATTGCCACAGTCCACTCTTACAGCAGATTAGAGCTACTAGCTTGTACTGCTTTCCAGCCTAACCTTCGTCTGGGTCTTGCATCTGAATTGATACCAATCTGAATTGATACCAGACTGCACAAGCTAACACCCAATGGAGCACTGTGGCCAAACCCATGCAACAACTGTCAGGATTGCGATGCCGATGTGGCAAGCTACGATCGAGCACAGCCTAGGAACTTTTGCGATCATTCAACTCAAACATTTCCTATTTTCCAGGTGAGATTGCTGAAACTCTCCCCTAGATTTCCACATATTTACAGTACTCTCCCGCAAAAATGCCGAGCTATTCTTGAAATTTCTGGAAAAATAGCAGCAAATATACGGAGATCGATCGTTGTTTGCACAACTAAATCAGAAGTCTTCCCGACGCATTCATCCCAGGGCAACCATTAGCCTAAAACGAGGATAAGTCTGGTCACCTACCATGAGCCCACAGACTGTGCCCCCTTCAGGCCAAAGGATCAACGATGTCGTCTTTGTCTCCCCGGAAAATTCAAACTCGTTCTAGTGTGACTACTAATGCAGCAGCCATGGCTGAGAAAGCGATCGCACAGGTCTCAGAAGCCTCAAAACGGCCTAGATTTTGGCGACGGTTTTCGGCTTGTCTAGGATTTGCGGTGATTAGCTTCAGTTGCATGAGCGCATTGATTTACCGCGAGACGAGAGGCTCCATCGATCGTACCCAGACCTTAATTACACAGTACGCCATTTCCAACACCGTAGAATCAATCCTCGTGGATATTCAAAGGTTGGACATGGCACGCTATCGCTATGCCCTATCAGGAAATTCAATTGATCAAAAAGCCGTTGATCAAACAATTGATCAAATTATCAATTTACTATCTACCCTACGTCAAAGTTCTTTAGCTAGCCAGCATCCGATTTATCAACAAGAGCTTGAAGAGTTACAACATTTTTTTAGTCAAGAAATGATGGCGACCCAAACCATGGTAGCCATTCGGCAATTGCAGGGAGAAACCGCCGCAACTCGTTATCTTTCAGCAGGCCGCTTTCGTCGCCATTACGAAAGCTTTTTGGATTCCATCAAGACCATTCAGCAACGAGAAGCAAACGATCTTCAAACATGGATCACCCAAGAGCATCGTAAATCCCACGACACAATGATTGAAACATTGGTTAGCCTGGGTATCACATTTTCCCTGCTCCTATTAGGTTTTTATTGGGTTTATTGCGAAATTTTTAAGCGCCACACCACTGAAAATGCCCTAGAGCAAGAGCGAGATTTTATTAACGCGATCCTCAATACAGCAGGTGCGTTGGTGATGGTATTAGATCCCCAAGGACACATCATTAAATTCAATCGAGAATGTGAACGGGTAACGCACTATTCAGCAGAGGAAGTCTGTGGTCGAAACTTTGGAGATTTTTTTGTCGTCCCCGAAGAAGCTGAAATGATTGCTTCTGACTTTTATCAATTGATCAGTGGGCAACTGGATGCAACCTACGAGACCTATCAGGTCTTTACCAAAGAGAGAGAGCGACGGTGGATTTCTTGGTCCACTACAGTTTTAAAAAATACTAAGAATGAAATAGAGTACGTCATTGCAACAGGGATTGATATTACTCAGCAACAGCGAGCCGAGGAAAGAATTAAACACCAAGCCCAACGAGATAAGTTACTGGCAGATATTACACTCAATATCCGTCAGTCCCTGGATTTACCTGAAATTCTGAATACCACCGCTGCTGAGGTTCGGGAATTTTTAAAGGCCGATCGGGTGATTGTCTATCAGTTTCATCCGACATGGGATGGCAAGATTGTGGTTGAAGCCGTCAATCCTGAGTGGAAATCACTGTTAGGAATTTACATTCAAGACCTCTGGTTCCAAACTGGCAATTGGCAACTTTATCAAGATGGTCGGATTCAAGCCATTAATGATCTCGCAACCGCAGACGTTTCTGAGTGTCACCGGGATGTTTTGCGAGCCTTCCAGGTCAAAGCTTGCCTAGTGGTTCCTGTCTTGACCAATCAACGGCTCTGGGGTTTGCTAGTGGCCCATCAGTGTTCTGAAGCACGGTATTGGAAAACCGCAGAAATTGAATTTTTGCAGCAACTCTCCAATCAAGTGGGCGTCGCCATCTCGCAATCTGATTTACTCGATCAAGCGATCGAGCAACAGCAGGCCCTGAAAGAACAAAACCATGCCCTGGTACAAGCGCAACAAGCTGCGGAAGCCGCGCGCAAATTAGCGGAAGAAGCAACCCAAATCAAAAGCTCGTTCCTAGCCACCATGAGCCATGAAATCCGCACCCCCATGAATGCGGTCATTGGCATGACAGGCTTATTACTGGATACCGCACTTGATATTCAACAGCGCGATTTTGTGGAAACCATTCGCACCAGTGGCGAAAACCTCCTGGCCCTCCTGAATGACATTCTTGATTTTTCCAAATTGGAAGCCAATGAAATGCAACTGGAGGTCTTGGAGTTTGACCCGGTCACTTGTGTAGAGGAAGTCGCCGATCTGTTGGCCAATACGGCTGCCAAAAAAGGACTCAACCTAGCAACGTTAATTAGCCCCAACCTACCGCAACGGGTGCTGGGGGATGTGAGTCGGCTCCGACAGGTATTAACCAACTTAGTGGGCAATGCTATTAAATTTACAGCCGAGGGGGAAGTGGTTCTGCGAGCCACCCTGATTACCGACATCCCGGAATGCGCCACGATCGAATTTGCCGTGACCGATACGGGGATTGGCATTCCTTTGGAAGCTCAAAGTAAACTGTTTGAACCCTTTTCCCAGGTCGATGCTTCCATCACCCGCCGCTACGGAGGCACGGGCCTGGGGTTAGCCATTTGTAAGCAAATTGTCGAGCGCATGGGCGGCACCCTAAGCGTTAGTAGCGAAGTTGGGAAAGGCTCGCAGTTCTGGTTACAGCTGCCACTACAAGTGGCCCAAGAGGCTCCAGCAGCCTCGTCCCAACGCTTCCCTGGTTTAAACTCAGCGAAACTCCTAGTCATCGATAGCAATCCCACCAATCGTGCAGTGATTGCCCAGTACACTCGGCATTGGGGATTTATCGTTGAAGAAGTCGATAGTTGGAGCACCGGGGTACAGCAGTTACGTCAGCAGGCGAACCAGCAACAACCCTATGATGTCGCGATCGTCGATCTCCAGACGAACAATCTCACGCCCCACCACATCAGTCAGCAGTTAGCGATTTTCCCAGAGTTAGCCCAAACCGCGATCGTGCTCCAAACCAGCCTGACCCAACAACATGAAATCAAAACCCTCAAGCAGCTAGGACTCCCCTTCTATCTCGTCAAGCCCATTAAGCAATCCCGCCTATTCGATTGCTTGATGGCCGCTATTAATCCATCCTCGGAGCATCCCACTATGACCACTCCAGCACCCCTGACTGTCAGCCAACCGTCCCTGGATCTGGCACAACACAAACTCAAAGTTCTCTTAGTGGAAGACAGTACCATCAACCAAAAAGTCGCGTTGAACCAATTGAAGTCCTTTGGCCAAACCGCCGACGTAGCGGGTAATGGCCAAGAAGCGGTGGAGCTCTTCCAGAAGATTCACTACGACATTATTTTGATGGATTGTCAGATGCCGATCATGGATGGTTACACAGCAACCCGAACCATTCGCCAAATGGGAGAGTCTGGTAAAGCAGTGACCATTATTGCCCTGACCGCCAATGCGATGCCCGAAGATCGGGCCAAGGTCATGGAAGTGGGCATGAATGACTATCTCAGTAAGCCCGTGCGCAAAGAAGAACTGGCGCGCAAAATCCATGAATGGAGTGAGGTGATTGCCCAGCGAGCGGCCCAACCAACTGATGCGATCGCCGGGGAAGCTACCCCCAGTTCCGATGTGCCAGCCTCTTCGCTGCCCCCCACGGTTCCCAAACTTGAAGAACTGGTCGATTTGGTTTACTTGGAAGATGTGACCCAGGGCAATGACGCCATGATTGCTGAGTTTCTCCAAGAAGTCCTCTCCCTGTTGCCTGCCAAACTGGAGGAACTCAAAGAAGCGATTCAAACCCAGCAACCGATCGCGATCGTCCAGCATGCGCATTACATCAAGAGCAGCTGTGCCTGCACAGGGGTGACGGCCCTAGCCGTCATTGCCACGGAAATTGAAATGCAAGCGAAGGAAAATCCGTCGGCCCCCTTTGGCCACCTCATCCAAGCCTTGGAAACTCGCCTTATCCAGTTCCAACAGAGTATGAAGCAATGGCAGCAGGACAATCTCTATACCGTGGCATAACTTGAGCAGCCCATTCTGCCTATTTTTCAACAAACACCAAGTTTTCTGGTTGCACCGTTAACCGTACCCAGTCATGTTTGACTTCCAGGAGGCGATCGAGACTGGTTCGTTCC
Organism: Alkalinema sp. FACHB-956; assembly: GCF_014697025.1. Classification (NCBI taxonomy): domain Bacteria; kingdom Bacillati; phylum Cyanobacteriota; class Cyanophyceae; order Leptolyngbyales; family Leptolyngbyaceae; genus Alkalinema; species Alkalinema sp. FACHB-956. The sequence continues at coordinate 8,413 of NZ_JACJRC010000039.1, forward strand.
CCCGTGGAGTGAACTATGGCTCGATCGTCAATGGCTTTCAGGGAATTCTGAATACCCGCCGTCCCTCGGTCAGCAGCTTCCGTCAGCCAGTAACTGACCAATCGTCGAAATAACTTCGGTAAAATCACCACGTCCTGGGTCAGGGTAGATAAACTCTCTAGCTGAAAGCCTTTGCAGCTCACATCCTCTGGCCACAAGCCCAGGGCTTGCAGGCGCGCGCGGTGCGCGGTTAGGATCAGCGCCTCCCGTAGGTCTGGATAGAGCTTGGAATAGAGGGTGGGATAGACCAGTCCAGCCGCTAGGAGATGGTGGTTGACACTGAGGGGAAGCCAATCCGCCTGCACCTTGACCCAGTCACCACTGGGCTGGGGCGATCGTCCAGCAAAGGCAAAGGCGATCGCGCGACCATTGCGATCGGCAAATCGCGTCAAAATGTAGCCGGGGACGGTGGCCGGCTGTGCTGCTGTAATGATTTGCTCCCTGCCACGTTGGATGGTTTGGAGATCAAATCCCAGGAATTCCAACAGGCGATCGGCGGCGGCATTGCCCCATTGCTCCGGTTGATGGAGCCGTCGCCGCACCCCCGGTACCGAAAAATGGGTTTCCAAGCTATCGATCGCATCCAGCCGGAGTTGCGCGCTCCCACTACGATTCGGGCGAACATGGCCCCGCACCTGTTGCCAGAGGCTGGGGTCGTCGGGGATAAAACGAATGGAATCACCATCAGGAGCCGCATTGAGGATGGAGAACGCACCTTCCATTAAAAGCATCGGCATGATTTCCTATCCTGTGGTGAGCCATGGGTCAAAGTTCGGGGAACGCCGGGAAGCAACTGGTCAAGCCCCAATCAACTAGGGTAAGCTAAACTCAAGCCCCATCCGGCGAATCCCCCCTTTTTCATTCAATTTTTCAAGTCGATTTTTCAAGTCAGTTTTTCAAGTCAGTTTTCTCAAGCCTTCCTGAGCCCATTGCCTAAGACCCCATTCATTTGTGATTGCCACCCATAACGATTCTCCCTAGTCCCATTGCTCAACTTGATTGCTCAACTTTGCCATTGTCCTTTTCTACCAGTCCTTCCTTACCCTCGTCTCCCCACAAGCGTTCTGTGATTTCTAATGCTCGTCAGTTGGCGCTATTGGCGCTAAAACAAGTTCATCAACAAAGTGCCTATGCCGATTTTGCGATCGATCGTTGTCTCAGCCGCAATCCGTTGGATGACCGCGATCGCCGCCTCTTTACAGAACTGGTCTATGGCATTGTGCGGCGGCAACGCACCCTGGATGCCATCATCGATCGGCTGGCCAAAAAATCCGCGACCCAGCAACCTTTAGACCTCCGGCTGATCCTTCAGTTGGGCCTGTATCAATTATTGTTCCTCCAACAGATCCCCGTTTCTGCCACCATTCACAGCACCGTTGAACTGGCCAAAGCCAATCGTTTTTCGGGGCTGGCGGGATTTGTGAATGCGCTCCTGCGAGAAAGTCATCGCATCATCCAAGCCCATGACAGCGATCCGATCGCTGGGCTATTGCCGGAACTGAAGCAGGACCCCACCAGTTTAGGGATTCGCCATAGCTATCCTGACTGGATCATTCAAATTTATCTGGATCAATTTGGCTGGGACGCTACCCAAGCCCTCTGCGAATGGATGAATCGGCCTCCTCACCTAGACCTGCGGGTGAATACCCTGTCCACTTCCCTCAACACGCTGGCAACGGCCATGGCCACGGTGGGCATTCACACCAGCCGAGTTCCCCCCCTCCCCCAATGTTTGCGCTTGTCCCAGCGCTCCGGTGCCATCCAAGACCTGCCCGGATTTGCAGAAGGGGGCTGGATTGTCCAGGATGCCAGTGCGCAGTTGGTCAGTTATCTCGTTGACCCACAGCCCGACGAGGTGATTGTGGATGCCTGTGCGGCTCCCGGTGGCAAAACGTTACACTTGGCGGAACTGATGCACGATCGCGGTGTTGTGTATGCCTGCGATCGCACCGCTTCCCGCCTGAAAAAACTACAACAAAACCTCGATCGCCTGAATCTGCACAACGTCAAGATTGTCGAAGGGGATGCACGATCGTTCACTCAATTTGCCCACCAATGCGATCGTGTCCTCGTGGATGCGCCCTGCTCTGGACTGGGCACGCTGCACCGCCACGCTGATGCCCGTTGGCGACAAACTCCGGAATCTGTGCAACAACTGGCCCAACTGCAACAGGAAATCCTGACCCAAGCCGCTACCTGGGTCAAGCCGGGGGGCGTTTTGGTCTATTCCACCTGTACCTTGCATCCCCAGGAAAATGAGCAAGTGGTGGAAACCTTCTTAGCCAACCATCGATCGTGGGCAATTGCCCCACCTTCCCCCGAAAATCCCGCCTTTGCCTTTGCGGATGCCGCTGGCTGGGTGAAAGTTTTGCCCCATGAGCAGGATATGGATGGCTTTTTTATGGTGCGGTTACAGCAACAGCCACAATGAATGGAGGGGCGTCGGTTAATTAAAGTTGGTTAACCAGAGTCGGTTAATCAGAGTCGGTTAATCAGAGTCGGTTAATCAGAGCTGAACAATCGGATGGATTGAATCCCACAAATCCCAGGATTAAGGCAGATGCAACAGTGATGAGACTTAAGAAAGGTTAAAAGATCGTAGAAACCGCCAGGAACAGCGTTAGAAAGAAAAGGTGAATTAGGGCGTCGCCTATGATGACCAAAACCGATACGAAAACGCTGATGAAAATCCTCATCGGAGCAGCGTGGCTGGATGGCGTCATTCAGATCGAAGAACGGGAATACCTGATGCGAGTCGCCCGCGAGCAGGGGCTAGAACAGGATAAAGAAATTTATCCCCTCCTGCACGAGTTGCGATCGGTGTCTGCCCAGGAATGTTATGACTGGATTTGGCAATATCTTGGCAAAGATCCCACTGCTGAAGATTGTCATCGTTTGATTGAAGCGATTAGTGCTTTGATTTACAGCGATGGAACTGTTGCGAACGAAGAAGCAAAATTGTTAACACAGTTACAATCGATCGAACTCCACTGTGGGGAGGGTGCTTGTTCTCGCAACCTTGTGTTGGATACGGTTCGTAAGGTCTACGCGCGATGGGTTGCAGTGTTAGATAGCCATTAGACTTTCCGGGAAATTCATTCTTTCCACGCCCCTCAAAACAAACACCCCTCAAAACAAAAAGGCGCAGGAATGTCCTACGCCTTTTTTGTTTTAGTTACAACGAACTAACTTATGATTCTTTTGCAGCCGACACATCGGATGTAGCGGAGTTCAGCTTGACTTCCGGAATGAAACTGGGCCGATCGCGATCTTCCCAACCTACGGGCCGCTTGGAGTTATACCAAGCAATCACGCCCAGCACCCCAGCCGCCAAAGCACCGATCGCATAAACCCCATTGAACAACCAGAGATACAATTCGCCACCACGTACCGCAGGGTTGGTTAAGAGATAGGTCATCATGGATCTGTCCTCAAGAGAAAGTGCTTTGCTTAACGTACTCAAATCTTAACATGTTGTTACATTGCGGCTAGGTGGGAAGACCTGCCCAACGGGAGGCGAGATGACCGATCCAATGATTCCCCTTCAGTGGAGTCCCCTTCAGGTTCCACTAGCTCAAATATCAATCGATCGCATCGCTTAAAATTTTGCCCAGTCCACTGTCTTCAAGTTCCAACGTCTCAAAGTTCCAACGTCTCAAAGTTCCAAAATCTCAAAGTTCTATGGATCCTGTTAGTTCTGCTGCCCAATTCAGTTCTGCTGAGCCATTCAGTTCTGCTGAGCCATTCAGTTCTGCACCGTGGCAAACCATTCCGGTTGTCGATTTGCAGGATTTTCTTGCAGAAGGCTCAGCCCAACAGCACCGGTTTGTGAAAACCGTGGGTCAAGCGCTGGAGGAGATTGGCTTTTTTGCGATAGTCAACCACGGGATCGATCGCGAGTTGATTCAATCCGCCTATCAAGCCGCTCAGGAATTTTTTGCCCTCCCCCCAGAGATTAAGTTGACCTATGAGGATCGATCGCTCAAAGGTCAGCGAGGCTTTACCCGGTTTGGGCAGGAACATGCCAAAGATCATGCGGCTCCCGATTTGAAGGAGTTTTGGCATGTGGGCCGCGAGATCCATTTACCCAACCTTCACCCCACAGAAGTTCCCGCTTTTCAATCGACCATGCAGCAGTTGTACGACCAGTTAGACCACTGTGCAGCACAGTTGTTGGAAGCCTGTGCCCTGTACCTGGGTGAACCGCGCCCTTTACTGCGGGACATGATTGGGGATGGGGACACCATTTTGCGGGTTATTCACTATCCACCGATCCCAGCAGAGGCTGATCCCGCCAGTGTTCGATCGGCTCCCCATGAGGATATCAATTTAATTACGTTGCTTTGTGAGGCGACGGCAGACGGTTTGGAGATTCAGCGTCGGGACGGATCTTGGCTAGCGATCGCGGCTTGTCCGGGGCAAATCATTGTGGACAGTGGTGATATGTTGCAATGGTTGACCAATGGGCGGCTTCGCAGTACCACCCACCGCGTCAGCAATCCTGCCAATACCCAAACGGCACGATTTTCCATGCCCTTTTTCGTCCATCCCCGACCTGAAGTCGATCTGACGCCATTGCCCAATTGTGTTGCTGCGACAGGCGGAATTGCCAAATTCCCACCCATTACGGCAAAAGCCTATCTACAGCAACGTCTTCAGGAAATTGGCTTGGCTGGCTGAGCCAATTGACTAGCAGCTCAATTAGTAATTTCAATTGTTTTGGATTCTAATCCCAACATGAATTCAATTTGTTTCGGTTGAACTGTTTCTGGAAGGTCAAAGACAGCTTTTACCAATCTACCTTCCCCTGGATTAAATGGTTTTTCATCAAAAGTTTTGGGTCTTAGGTAAGAGAGATCGCTATCGTAGTCATGTTCTTGGCCAGATGAATCAACTAGTTTTGTAGACATTCCCTCTAAGAAATAGATATCTTTAGCAGACTGTCTTTCGTTAGATTGATTTTTAACTTCTACGTGAATGACGACCCACTTTCCCGCAGCTTCTTTCTTGTTGCCGTAGGGATCTTTAAGAATCTGGCCTTCTCGTTTAACTGATTTGACTGCAAAAGCCCAGGGTTCATTTTCTTCAATAGACTGTGAAACCCCTGCAATTAAGCCTGTCATGACTAAAATAGTGCATCCACCACCAATCAAGAGTGGGATGAGAATGACTGCCAGAAGAACCCATTTCAAGATTTTTTTCATAGCCAACACAAACTTGAGGTAACTAGAAAATTTCCCTACACCAGGTTACCTAAGAGATTCTCAAAGAGCAATATTATTCTTCTATGAGAGTCATTCGTGTTGTCACTAGCAAAATAGGCAGAAATGCCATCGTGAGCCTGCTCGCAGTGAGAAGCTCACAATATATTATCAAAATGGATCCAAAAAAACTCAGCCTCCTGCGGCAAACGCAGCCATAATTGCGGCAGAGAGAAATAACCCCGGCATGAGCATGAGAATCAGCATGAACAGATCATGGGTTGTCATGGCAGTTTACCAACTGAAAATGTACTGGAAATGTCAGGAAATACAGCCCGATCGCGATGTTTCGATCGCTTCCTCCATGGTAGATAAACTAGAATGACTCCGCATCGGGCAAGTCTTGAAAAAATTTGAAGATTTGAGAACTATGAATCGTTTTAGCTTTGACAATGTCCAGCGCCGAGATTTGATCACAGCCCTTTCCCTCTGGGTCATTGCAGAAATTGTCGGCTTATTACTGTTTCCTGCTCTGGGTGTGATTAATCCAGGCCCCAAGCTCAAAACCTGGTTTACCCTCAGTATTCCCCTAGGACTAGCAGGCTCCCTGATTATTGCCATGAGTTCGCGTTGGATGGCTATCAGCAGTGAGCAAGCCCCCGGTAGCGCAAAAACCTTGATGTCATGGCTAGGACAATCCAGCGGCTGGCTTGGGTTGATGGGAGTGCTGTATCCCATGATTATGGCTTGTATCGAATTCTTTTCTAATCTGTAATTTGGCCAATGCTAGGAGATCCCATGGGAAATCGGCTATGCACAGCCCTTAAAGAGTGGTCAGCGGCAATCTCAGCGCTCGAAGCGGGGGAAACGATCGTGCTCCTGCGCAAGGGCGGCATTCGAGAAGTGGGCGGCCAGTTTCAAGTCAGTTGCGATCGGGTTCTCCTGTATCCCACCTACGAGCATCAACGGACAGAATTACTCAAGCCTGCCTACCGTTGCAACGTGGAAATGACCGCCCCAGGGTGGCACCCAGACACGATCCCCATTGGGGCTTGGGCTCACATTACAAACGTGCTGGAGGTCACCGAACAAGCCGCCTTGGATGCATTGTTACCGTTACATATTTGGAATGATTTATTTGCCGCAGAACGATTTCGCTGGAAACCACGATCGCCGCTCTACGTGCTGCTGTTGCGGGTGTTTCGACTGGCCAAACCTGTGGCGATTCCCTACCGGGAAACCTATGGCGGCTGTCGATCGTGGATCGAGTTGGAGCAGACGATCGATCTCACTGGGTCGGAGGCCGTTATGACCGATAGGAACTATGCCGCCCAAGTCCAAGAAGTCTATCGTCGTGTGGGCCAAGAAATCCAGCCCAATGCTTCCCAAGCAACCATGGACTAGCCGTGTGCGAGCTACTCCACCGGGGAACTTCCAAAATTGCGCTTGACGAATCCGGAATTTGTTTGTTAAGGTCTGAAGTAATCAACACACTGAAGACATCCATCAGTGGTTACAGCAATTAACACAGCCAACAGCACGGTTATGTTTACTCAAAGTTTTTACTTTTATTTTTGGTATAGCCCGGTTCGCCAGTCTTAGCAATTTTGCATCCAGAGACTGAGTGAACCGTAGGTGCTGTCATCTACGGTTTTTTAATTCCTGAAATTGTTTGCTCTGTCTGTTCTAGAAGTTCTCCCCTTAGTTTTTTTACTTAGGTTTTCTACAATGCTAGCTCTGCAATCTTGGTTTTATGGCTTTTACTTTTTCTGGTACGCGAGGCGTTCCGGTTAAGCCATCTTGCTAAGATGAGACTTCTAACCAACCCCGGAACGCCCACTGACAAGGCTTCCGGGGTTTTTAAATTTCTGGTTTTCTCGATTTCTCATTCTGCTTTCTGCTTCTACTCAACCCACTACCAATCGATTCAAGGAGTCATCCCGTGAAAGACGCAAAACTAGTTTCTAAACAGAGTGCTGGCCATAAATCTACCGTGCGCCTCAACGATCGCGTAACCATTGGCGATCGTGAGATCATCATTGTTGGCGGCCCGTGCACCGTGGAAAGCCATGAACAAATGGACGCCGTTGCCACCCAGTTACAATCATCCATTCAAGCCTTACGAGGGGGAGTCTACAAGCCACGGACTTCCCCTTACGCATTTCAGGGCATGGGCGTGAATGGGTTAGATATTTTATCCACAGTCAGTCAACGGCATGATTTGCCGATCGTGACTGAAGTGATGGCCATTCATCAAATTGAAGAAATTGCTGCCCAAGCCCACATGTTGCAAGTCGGGAGCCGCAATATGCAAAACTTCGATTTGTTAAAAGCATTAGGGGAAGTGGATAAACCGGTGTTGCTGAAACGGGGCTTGGCAGCAACGATCGAAGAATTCGTGATGGCTGCGGAATACATTGTCAGTCATGGTAATCCCAACGTGGTGTTATGCGAACGGGGTATCCGTAGTTTCGATAATTACACACGGAATGTTTTGGACTTAGGGGCAGTGGCCGCCCTACGCCAAATTACCCATCTCCCGATTATGGTTGATCCGAGTCATGCTGCTGGCAAGTCGGAACTGATTGCCGATCTATCCCGAGCCGCGATCGCCTGTGGAGCCGACGGGTTGATTATTGAATGCCATCCTGAGCCTGAGAAATCGGTTTCGGACGCACGACAAGCCCTGTCGCTGGCTGAAATGGCTGCATTAGTCACAAGCTTGAAGCCGATCGCCCAGGCCGTGGGTCGGGACTTGTGTCCTCCGATGGCCCCTGCACAGCCCTCCTCCTCCCCCCGCCATCCAGCTGCGGAGAAGCCATCGGAGAAACAATTGGTTGCTGCTTAGCCTTCCAAAAATTCGAAAATATCCCTCAATAATCAAGAAATTAAGAGAATCAGGAGGATTATGTTTCTCCTGATTCTCGATCGTGTAACCTACTTACAGGTACCTTGCGCTTTTGGATCGTCATAGTCCCTTATCATCACCCATGACAGCGTTTGATGACTCCCTTTTTCCCTCCTTGGAGGATGCGATCGATCATCAGCCCCTGATGGTTGCGCCTCAAACGTCATTGTCTGAGGTGGTTAGCTTAATGAATCAAACACGGGGTCGTAAACTGCTGGAAGCAATGAGTCGCAGTACGGGCAAAATGTCTGGGGCGCGATCGAGTTGTGTTTTGGTCATGAAAGACCAGCAACTCCTCGGCATTCTGACGGAGCGGGATATCGTTAAGCTCACGGCTAAGGGACTGGACTTCGAGCAAACTATGGCTGAAGAAGTGATGATTCATCCGGTCATCACTCTTTCTGAGGCTGCTTTTCAAGATATTTTTGCAGCGCTTTTTTTATTTCGACGCTATCGAATTCGACATTTAGTCATTACTGCGAACGATTCCCCAAGCAATCACAATACTGTGGTGGGAGTGGTTTCCTCAGAAAGTATTCGCCAGGTACTGCGGCCCACCCATCTGCTGAAGTTGCGGCGGGTGGCGGATGTGATGACAACGGATGTGGTTCATGCTCCTCCGGAAACATCGGTTTTAGAGTTAGCTCAACAAATGGCAACTCATCGCGTCAGTTGCGTCGTGATTACGGAAACAGATAGCTGGCAGGAAAAGCTGAAGGTGATTCGCCCGATCGGGATTGTCACAGAACGAGATATTGTGCAGTTTCAAGCCTTTGGACAAGCGTTATCGATGGTCACTGCGGCGAAAATTATGAGTAGCCCGCTTTTTCTACTGAATCCCGATGACTCCCTGTGGACGGCCCACCAGGAAATGCAACGAAGACGGGTACGGCGCTTGGTGGTTTCCTGGGATTGGGGTGCAAAGTTAGGCATCGTCACCCAAACTAGTCTGCTAAAAATTTTCGATCCAGTCGAAATTTATGGCGTTGTCGAAACCCTTCAACAAACCGCCATTGAACTGACCCTGGAAAAAGCTCGCCAACCCACAACAATCCCACCGACTGATCCATCTCTACCGATTCCTCCCCATGTCGCCCCAATACCAGACGTGGTTACAGCCTCAGAGAATGTTACAGCCTCAGAGAATGTTGCAGCCCACGAACCGGATTTAGCTTTACTCCCCGATTTAGCACTGTCACAAATGGAATCGGGCCCTTTCTTATCCAATGCCCTGGATACTGCATCTTGTCATACGGTTCCGTTTCGACCGATCGAAACTCCAAATTTGGGTGAATTGCTCCTTGATTTGCAGCGACAGTTAGAAGAGTTACATCAAGCAAGCAATCTGTCCCCCGAGGAACGGCAACGACGCTTAGCTGTGATGATCGCAGAAGTCCATCGTATGCGCAGTTTTCTCAACCATGCGCCCCTCGATGCCACTGCGCGATCGATCAGCTCGTAGCGGGTTGAAACTTGTAGCGGGTTGAAACGCTTAGCTTGCTAACAAATCGATCAACGTGCAACTTGCTAAAAATCAGTCGTTTGGGGCAGAAAGTTGCTTGGGCTGGAGGCACGATCGATCGGCAATTCCGGTAAGGATGAACGATTGATGCGATAGGTGGGCGTCGAACGATAGGTACGGCTGGGCGATCGATGGGATGGCCCAGTCATGCGAGTAAATAGGAAAAATCCACCCACCAACACCGCAACCCCAGCCACAACTGCGATCGCGATTTTAGTGGCACTGTAGGGACGCTCGCCCATGACTTGCCCCGTTTGGGCATTCACAATTACTTGAAAGACCTTGTTGTTATAGCGATAGGCTGATAGCCACACCGGTAACAAAATGTGTTTGAAAGTAATCTCACTATGCTGCGTAGAGACAGAATCCACATGCTGTTCATCCCCACCGATATCGTGACGAACATCCTGATGAATCGTTTCTTGCATTTTCTGTTTCGCGCGATCGAGGCCCGATTCGAGAGAAACTTGATAGCGCTGGGCCTTAAAACCCGCCAGAAAGGCCGGACTGTAGGGCACTAATTGTTGTAAATTCCAGTTGGTTAAACGGTTGAGCTGTTTCTCAGGCAGTTGAGTGGTGGCTGGGATTAACACATCATCAAACGATCGGGACACATAGCCGGAAGTGGAATACCAATGGGTATGGCGAACTTGCTCACTAGTGGTCACCGTTTCCCCCTCGGAATTGGTGTACGTGCGCGTTTCAGTCACGTAGTAATACTCGCCCCGTTGCCCTGTATAGGAACTGTGGGTTTGCGCATCGTAGGTCCAAAACGGTAGATACACCCCCTGTAGCCCTTGCTGTTGAGCCATTTCCTGCAAACTGTTGGGGACAAACCAGTTATTGCCCAACCATTTGCGAATTTTATCCCGTGCCTGATTAGCGGTGACTTTGCAGGGCAGCACCCCCCCCGGCTCCACGACGGGATGGGCCTTTTCACCTTTGCCCACAATCCCCGTACCGCAGAAGGGACATTTACCAGCCACATCCGGCGGCTGGAAGGTAATGCGGGCCCGACATCCCGGACAAGCCACCTCCAAAGCACTGTCTGACAGCAGTACCGTTTTCACTTTCCGTTCTGCCAAAAAGGACTCGAACGGAATTTCCTGCAACCCATCGGGAAGCTCTGGAACGGCTTCCTCGTGACCACAGTAGGGACATTTCAACTGTCCAGCCTTGGGGTTAAATTCGAGCTTAGCACCACAACTTGAGCAGGGAAACTCTTGCAGGTGGGTCAATGGTGTGGTCGTCATAGACAGGAAATAGAATGACGTTCAAAGATAGACGAAGGTCTGCGATGCCCTGGGAAGCCACCCTACCAGCAAGGAAGATCGGGCATGGCTCGGGAGGATTAGCTGGGTAATTAACTGGGTAATTAACTGGGTAATTAACTGGGTAATTAACTGGGTTAATTAGCTCGAAAATTCCATGACTCGGAAATTACAGGGCTGGGGGAGGGGGCGGTGCACTATTCAGAATCATGGTCAGTTCAGGAATATCCTGGGCTCGTTGCCAGTTCGCCATCCCCGATCGCCATGCATAGGTCTCAGCAGTGAGACCATTTTGCAGTAATTGTTCTGGGCTAAAGGGGCCAAAGTTTTGCCCACCTCGGGAAATGAACCACTGGACAGCGGGCATGGGGGGCGGGGGTGGGGCAATAGGCTGCTGTTGAGCCGGTTGGGGGGCGGGCATTTGGGGATTTTGCATGGTCTGTATGGTTTGCAGGTTTTGCTGGGCGAAGGCTCCCATGAGTTGCTGCCCCATGGCAATGCCCACACCAAAATCGAGGGCGGGGGTGCCACCACCGTTGGGATTGTTGGCAGAAGCTTCGATCGCGTTGGCGGCTTGGAATTGGGCGTACTGTTGCATATTGCCCAGAATGCCCATGGACGCCCGTTTGTCGAGGGCTTCTTCCACTTCCGGCGGCAGGGAAATATTTTCAATCAGTAATTGCGTTAAATCCAGGCCGAAGCGCTGTACTTCCTCCAACATCGTTTGACGAATTCGATCGCCCAGTTCACCGTAGCGGGAGGCCAGATCGAGCAGGGGAATTTGACTCCCGCCAACGGAATGGGCAAAGGAAGTCATGATCATGTTGCGAATTTGATCGCTGATTTCTTCGACTTGGAAGAGGCCGTCGGTGCTGACCAGTTCTTGCAGCAGTTGGGTGGGATCGGCAACGCGAATGTTATACGACCCAAAGGCTCGCAGCCGCACGGGGCCGAGTTCTGCATCGCGCACAAGAATGGGATTAGCGGTGCCCCATTTTAGGTTGGTAAAGATGCGGGTACTAAAGAAGTAGACTTCGGCTTTGAAGGGAGAATTGAAGCCATACTTCCAGCCTTGCAGGGTGCTGAGGATGGGGAGGTTGCGGGTGGTGAGTTCGTAGGTTCCGGGTTCAAAGGCATCGGCGACTTGGCCTTCGTTGACGAAGACTGCTTTTTGGCCGGGGCGCACAATCAGCTTTGCGCCCATTTTGATTTCGTTTTGGAAGCGCTCAAATCGATAGGCGATCGTGTCGTTGGTATTGTCCAACCACTCGATAATATCGATAAACTCAGCCCGAATCTTATCAAAAAGTCCCACGGAAGCCTGCCTCGCGATGGATTGAAATGCAATAGATATCTACAGCATGCCCATTTGCGATTCCGGGGAATCATGATCAACGTGTCGATCGGGACGACTTCACTGGCGTCACTACTTCCCAGCTAGCAGGCGTATCCTATCCAAGAGCCCCTTTGAGATTCACCCATGGAACCGCTTGGGAGATCGGGCGACTCTATTGTGCCGGGGTGGAGGATTTCGATCGCCGAAACACACCCATCATGGACAGTCCAGTCACTAATAGCCCCAAACTCCCCAATCCATTGAGAACCGGATAAATGGCTTGAATCCCAAACAATTCTCCTGTGTGAATACGCATCAGTAACCAGAGAAATCGCTTGGTGCCCAGCCAATCTGACAGAATGGGATAGGCCATGCCCGTAATGGTGGTCAGAAAAAAAGGAATACAAGTAATCAGGGCAAGTACACGATGGTATCGACGAAAAGCTCGAATCAACATGGGGCTTCAAGAATCCTACAATGCTGTTCAGAGTCTGGCGTGATTGTGTGTCTTTAGGAAGGGAGATAGCAGGAAGATTTATAGGTTCTTGATAAGGAGGGCTGAGTTTAAAGCTCTGATATTTGAGGATCGTTAATCTGGATAGTAAGCCATATAATGGGCAGCAATCCAGCAGCGATTTTACCCTCAGCATTGCTGGATTGCCCTCTGATCTACATTCATCCGTTAGTAAAGACTAACCCTATATTTACCGCGACCTGTGGGATAGAGTGATGTCACAACTATAAAATAGGTTTCATCACTGGGGAGTTCGGCCCGTTCAATTTGCACGCGGTACAGTTTGTCTTTGTCGGAATAGGTATTAATGAGTTCACCTTTAGCATTAACAAGATAGACCAATGGAATGAAGTCAGCACTGGGAGTATCGACCCGGATGTTAACAATCTGACCTTTCTTGCCTGTAAATTCGTAGGCGGCAAAGGGACGTTTGCTATCCGTGAAGCGAGGACTCTTATCATTGAGCGCCCCTTCCTTATCTAAAAGATAGTTAGTTCGATCGTCCCTGACCACGAGACTGTAGCGACCAATATCTTTTTCAGCACGACTGGTAACTACGATCGCGTAAATTCCGTCCTTCGGCAGACGATTGAACATAAAGGCACTTTTGGAGTTATTACCTTCACCAAACCGTTTGCCAATTACCCCCCCATCGGGATCAAAGAGGAATAGGGAAGGGGTGAGTCCTAACCGTTTATCGTTGCTACCTACCAAACGAATTTGAATGGGTTCTTTGGCCTTACCATCGTAAAAATAAACATGGTAATAGCGGTTATTGGCAACTCGATCGAACTGGGATAATACACCCGGTTTTGCCAGAGACTTATCAATAAATTCAGGTGGTTTGGGCGTTGGGACCGAAGGAGGTGCTGGAGGGGTTTTGGGAGGAGTTTTCGGAGGAGGAGAGGATCCTGAATTGTCCAGAGGGGGAGGATTATCCCGTGGCGGCGCAGGGGGAAGTTCTTCGCGGGGAGGGGGCGCGATCGGGGGTTGGGGCTGGGGTTCTGCGGGAACTGGAGTGGACTGACTTTGGTTATTTTTAATCGTGTTGTTGATTAAATCATCCGTGGAAGTCGCAATAATAGCTCCTGCTAAAGTTAATACACTCACCAAAGTCATTCCCGCCAAGTTGTACTTCAGTGAGCGCACCTTGGTGTTGAGTAATTTTGGCTTGAATAATAATTTTGTTCTTAAAAGAGTCTTAGATAAATTCATTGTCAAGCCTCAGTAAATTCAAAGGAGAAACGCAGAAATCAATGGATAACAATAGAACTTCAGGCAAGATCAAAGTCAAGAAATAACTAGAGCAAAGACCATTTTTATTGTTCTTCAATCTTAACCTTGGCCAAAACTGCATTAGGCTCATAGGTAGGATCTCGAACGGACTGATCCCACGACTTAGCATCTAACAAAGCTCTCATTTCACCTGCCTTCATCCGAATAACTAGTTCCTGAAACTCCGCATATTTAGGTGGAAAAGACTCAACGGGGTTCCCTCTAAGAATCTCCATAAAGCCTAGTGCATAAACACGCAACAAGGTTTCTCTCTGCACTGGATCATCCGTGTTCACTTCACAAGTAATGATTACTTTTTTATCACTTACTTGAGTAACTATAGGTTTTGCAGTATTAATCAAGTTGGATTTCTTAGGATGTTTTTCTGGAATCACTTTGTTGATGTAATCGTCCAAAACTTGAGCTTGCCATTTCAGTTTTTGTTCCTGGGCTTTTGCATATAAATCAGAACTTGCTGGGATATCCTGGATGATTTTCATCGCTTGTTCTAAACTATCACTTTTTTCGTCTTTGGAAGTAGCCAAAGCTTTGTCTAGGGTAATCTGGTCTTGAGCTGTTGTATTGGCAGGACCACTAGGTGAAGTTGATGGTAATTGTGTAGTCTGTGGCGATTGTGTTGGAGTTGTAGATGATGATTGCCAGAGTTGATTTAGCCCGATCGCGCTAACAACTAATAACCCCACCGCTGCGCCCCCTAAGCCTAACCAAAGGACTTGAGGCGAGACGTTCAAACGAACCCGACTTGGAGTTTCCTGGGGGCGAGAACTCGATGATGGGTGCGGCGGAGTGGGGGATGATGGGGTATCTACCCAGGTTGGAATGGGCGAGGTTGACTGAGGCGAGTTCAAGTTAGAATTCGCAGAGGTAGATTGCGATGATTGCGATGAAGCGGCCTGTGGAATTGGTTGGGGATCAACCCAAGTTGGCATCGGTGGACGATCGATCTGGGAAGCACTCGCGCTTGCAGCAGCATTACTCGTGGAATCAGCTTGTTCGATCGACTCAATGGCCGCCGGAGGATTAGCGTGGTCATCAGTCGGTGGCAAGGAAACCAGCGTTTCATTCGGCGGATTCACCAACGGTTCAGAATTGGAGTCTTGAGCACTAATAACAGTCAGCTGCGGTGGCAGCGGTTCTGGGCTGGAACTAGAATCCTGGGAAATTGCACCTGGTAAATTTTCTAGATCCTGCAAAACCTCCTCAACGGATTGATAGCGATCGCGAAAATAGTACCGCACCATTTGGGTCAAGATCTCTGCAAACTTGTCACTAGTATTGGCCCAAGGTTTCCAGATAATTTCGCCCGTTGCCGAATCTTCCTGAAATTGGTCGGGATACAATCCTGTCACTGCTTGAATCCCAATGATTCCCAATGCATAGATGTCACTATTAGGGCGGGGTCTCCCATTGGATTGTTCGTTCGGCATGTAGCCTGGAGTTCCCACCCCCACCGTCAGTGCTGAACCTCCACTGCTGGTTCGCCGAGTAAAGCCTGGTTGCCGAATTTCTTTGACCGTCCCAAAGTCCACCAGAACTAGCTTGTTATCTTGATGCCGACGAATCAAGTTATCTGGTTTAATATCACGGTGAATCACGCCTTCACGGTGAATAAATTGGAGCACATTCAACACATCTGCTAACAAGTACTGCACATCCTGTTCAGCCCAGCGATCGCCCGGTTTCATTTCATCACTCAGGGGATGGCCTTCCACTAATTCTTGGACGAGATAGAACTCCTTATTTTCTTCAAAATAGGCCATTAATTGCGGAATTTGATTATGTTTGCCGAGCCGCATTAAGGTTTCGGCCTCAGACTGAAATAATCGCCTTGCATGATCTAAAAAGAAGGTATCCCGACTGGCCGGTGCTAAGTGCTTCAAAACACAGCGAGGATGGCCCGGTAAATCGGTATCCTCAACCACATAGGTTTCTCCGAAGCCGCCCCGTGCCAAGGCGGAAACCACTTTGTAGCGGCCTCTGAGTACTTTACCGATTAGTCCGGGAGATTGCATAGCACTAAGATTGCATGGCTCTAAAGGAACAGAGAGACGATTCGCCAGTGAAAGCTATCTTGCATTGGAGGGAGAAGGATGGGCACTGGGATGAAAGTAGGTAATCGTGACCTGGGACTGAGGATTAAAGCCCACCACAAGGTTGATGCCATCACTCAATAGACGACCTTCAGTGGGAATGGGCTGACCATTTTCCATTAATTTATTGGCACTATGCTCATCATAAATTCGATAATCCTCCCCAACTTTTTCTAGCGTGGCATGTTGCCTAGAAATGACTTCCCATCCATCATCGGGTAGCACTAAATCTGCCCAAGCCCGATCGCGCCCCAGACGGTGCCGTGCCTTTTGCAGATAAAAGCGTTTCTCTTGCCCATTTTGGTTTTTCAATGTGAGAAAGGGCTGATTACTCATGACGGTCGATCGCCGTAAGAAGTTAGTCATGCGATTGATCTGAGTCTTTTGGGGAGAACGCACCAAGGTATCATTAGGGGAATCACCTGACATATCCCCCATGTCACTGCCGCTGTTGCTATTCACTTGAGCCAGCAACGATCGACGCAATAGGAAGTACCCAATCAACAAGACCCCCAGTACGCCTGCAATGCCACCAAAGGCCAGCCAGGGGGCAATTTTCCGCCACCCAATCACTTGATCGTTACGCTTTTCCCTAGCTTTGGCTAACCATGCTTTTGCCTGGGAGTGAGACGGGAATAGTTGAGTGACTTCTTCAAACCGGAGCTTAGCAGTTTCGTAATCACCTTGTTGATAAAAATCAAGTCCTTCTCGAAAGAGGCGATCGGTTGTACTTTCTTGGTTAATCGTTGCCCCTGCCGGCCCGATAAATTCCTTAATAGTATTGCTTGTAACTGCAAAGGGAAAGGATGTTCCAATTTCTCGATCTGTTCGAGCAAATGCAATTACACCAACTACTTCACCTGCGGCATTGAGGACAGGACTCCCCGAATTTCCACCTCCTACCCTTACATCTACTTGTAGCGCAGGTGAGTCATTACTTAAGGGCTTTGATGCAGAAATTTTTCCAGTGGTAATGGATGGTTCTTGTAAACTCTTGGAACTGATATCGGCTGCGCCTGGATAGCCAATGACTGTGATTTCATCTCCTACATTGACATTTCCAGAAGTATCTATCCGTAAAGTTGGAGCATCTTTAATGCCATTGATCTTGATGATAGCAACATCTTTACCAACTCTAGTTTCTTTTCCATCCCCATCAAAGGCTTTTCCTGCCGATTTCACTTCATAATCTCTGGCATCTCCATTGGCGAGGATCACTTGCCTTTCCTCTTGCAAGCTTTTTTCTAATTTACTATTTTTTCTGACGTCTTCCTTTCCGGCTTCAGAGATGGAAGAAATATCACCCGTATTATGAATACGCTTTAAAAGTCTCTGAAATAACTCTTTCTCACAGCTTTCTTTGGCAACGAGATGGGCATTAGTCACAATATAGCCATCAGAACTAATAAAAAAACCAGTCCCAGTCATCCAGAATTTTGGAATCTCGTAATCGGTTCGTTCATTTTTAAAATTTGTATAAGAGTATGATCCTTGACAACTTGTTCCCAGCCTTACAACTGCAGAACTAGCTTTCACCTCAACACCTGACACAGAAGATTGAGCTACAACAGGGCTAGGGAAAAAGTATAGAGTTGAAGCAAGTAACGGGATTGTTGCAGCCTTCATAACGATATGCTCCTTATCTTAAGTGTTTTAGACAATCGCTTTGAGAATAGTTGAAATTGTTACAGAAACAATTCCCTACGAACCTCTTTGGAAAAAGCTGGCATCACGAACTCATTAAAAATGAAAAGTTCCAGAAAGTTAAAAACATTAAATCTCAGACAACTTCAGGACAACGATCGAGATCAAGACAAAAATGCCATGAACAACCTGAAGACGACAAACTATCAGCCATCCTCAAACTACAAAAATAGATGAAAGGCTATCAAATTTGCTAAAAACATTAGCGTTGATAGATGGCTTAGGTCGATTTACAAATTTTTCCTGATGTTAAGAATTAATAGCTTTTATAGGCTTTGATTCTTACCCTAGAATAGTAAGACATGTTTTCTTTACAGGAAAGCTTATTTCATAAAATTTTTAAAATACGCTCTTACAAGCTTGAGGGATCACTAAAAGACTGATTTTTATTCTCTGAGATAGTTGTGAAAATCAAAATTCTGTAAAATTCTGTAATTTAGGTTAACTATGAGTCCTTCTAGTCGCTACCGAGTCAAGCTATTCATTGCCTACTCTCATCAAGATGAGAATTGGAAAAATGAGTTGACTACGCACCTTGCGGCCTTAGAACGACAGGGGATCATAGCGCCTTGGCATGATCAGTGTATTAGTCCAGGGGAAGCACGACAGGAAGCCATTGATCACAATCTTCGAACCGCGCAAATTATTTTATTGTTAATTAGTCCTGACTTTATTGCCTCCGATCGGCTTTGGCAGCGCGAACTTCAACAGGCCATGGTGCAGCATACCGCTGGTCTTGCGCGGGTGATCCCCGTCATTCTGCGTCCCACCCTTTGGAGTGATACCCCCTTTGGACACCTAGCTCCCTTACCCCAAAACGGTAAACCGATTCTTAGTTGGGCCGATCGTGATGAAGCCTTCCTCCAGGTTGCGGAAGGAATCCAGCAAAATATTAATCGTTTACTACTGCCTTCTACACCTTCTACACCACCTCGTCCTCCCACACAGTCACCGACCCCTCATCCAACGCCCAGTAGCGAAGTAAGCTCGATAACTCTCTGGAAAACGAGTTCTCAAATTGCCCTGCCTTGCCTTGCAATTATTGTATTGTGGACGATCGTCGGATGGCTCAGTCAGGCACAGGATGCAGATATCAGTGGCTGGATGCCTATTCTCCTACTGGGAGGCACGATCGGGGGGTTGGGGAGTCGGTTATTAATCGTCTGGGCCGAACGACAATTGGGGCGAACCATTCTGTGGGATGCCGTGATTCTGCGTTGTATGATTTGGGCAATTGGTGGGTTATTGGGTTGGGGCCTGTTGGGAAAACTGATGGGCTACCCGTTCTTTCGGTCTGGCCATGGGATTTCTCTAGGAATCATTGTAGGAGTCAGCATTGGAATTTGGTTAATCCTTCAGAATGGAAGCAGTGGAAATGGCAGAAACGCCTATCGTCATCATCTTCCAAACAGCACAAACAACACAACAAAAGTAAACCGAAGATAAAACAAGGTTATTTGAAAATTACCATTGAAACATTCGTTTATTCACATTGGACGCTTATTCACATTGGACGTTTATTCACATTGTATTCCTGGGTTCTGTAATGAAACCTCTCTCACTATTACTTCGCGATCGATAAACGGTGGAGCCAGATGTAATCGGAACCTTCCGGAGAGCATTTGCTTTGGATTAAATTGTTGGAATAGTGCAAATTATTGCCATAGGGGCCTTGGTGATAGCCCCGCGAAGTCCATTCGCCGAAGGGATCATTGACGCGAAAACCTGAACGATCGTAGCCACGCACTACAATAATGTGGCCGAAACTGGTGAAATAGCCATGGATAATGCAGGGTTTTCCTTCCGCGATCGCCTTCCGAATATCGGCCAAACTCCCCCGTAGGGTTAACTCATTTTTGAGGCCATAGGCTGCGGCCATTTCCGCCAAATCACCGGGTTCATGGCGGCTCAAACCTTTTGCTTCCATGTAGCGATACAGTTCATCTTCCAATTGCATGGCAGAGGTTTTTTGTGGAATTTGGAAATACTGCATCACCATGGCAAAACAGGTGACATTGCAAGCGCCCTTTGGGTTGAGCGCATTATCCAACTGCGTTCTATGGGGAATATTTAACTGTTTGGTGCTGGGTAACCCCCAGAGGGGACGGACGGTAGGCGTAGGGGGTTGCTCCATCGTCGGAGTTTGCCCCCGTTGGCTGACTAACTGGACATGGGGCGCAAAAACATACCAGGTGTTGCGCGGCGGATCTCCTAAAAAGCGATTAATTAAAGCCACTTTCCAATGGAATTTGCCCACCGGCTTCCAGGAATGGACTTCAAACATACGACCCGCTGGCACTTCCACTTTATCTCTAGGCGCAAGACGGGAAGAATCCGTCGTATATTGCTTAAAAACCGTATTTTGTTTAACTCTCAGTTGCATAATTCCATAGTCCAGTAGCGATAGGCTGCCGTAGCCATTGTAACGACCCCGGTCACAATGGATGTCTCATCGGCTTCAAACTCGGGATGATGCAGGGGATGGTTGACCCGATCGCTGAAGCCCACCCCCAAGCGAAACATACTGCCTGGGGCATGGCGCAGATAAACGGCAAAATCTTCCGCCCCTAGGGAGGGTTCATGAATGATCTGCAATGCATCCCGGCCCCAAGCTTCGATCGTGGCGGATTCGAGTAATTGCGTTAGGTCATGGTCATTTTGTACCGACGGCACGCCCCGACGGTAGTTGAGATGATATTTTCCACCGTAGGCAGAACAGACATTGGCCACAATTTGCTCAATCCACGTCGGCAATGACGCATGGGTCTCGGGGTGCAGCGATCGTACCGTGCCCGTCAGTTTGACCTGGTCGGCGATGACATTGGGGGCTCGACCGCCTTGGATTTGGCCGATCGTGAGGACGACGGGGCGGAGGGGATTTTGGGTTCGGCTGATGGCCTGTTGCAGGGAGGCGATCACCTGGGCGGCAATCCAAATCGCATCGATCGCTTCGTGGGGGCGGGCTCCATGGCCTGATTCCCCTAGGATGGTAATTTCCAAATCATCGGCGGCGGCGGTCAGCGACCCATAACGGATGCCAATCTTGCCCGCAACGATCGACGGAAAGACGTGCAGCGAGAGAATATGACTCACCGACTCCATGGCCCCATCCTGCACCATCCATTCGGCCCCTTGGGCAATTTCCTCGGCGGATTGGAACAGAAATCGTACCGTTCCCGGCAGCCCCCCCAGTTCGGCCAAGACCATCGCCGTTCCCAACCCCACGGTCGTATGAATATCGTGACCACAGGCATGCATCACCCCCGGCGTTCGGGAAGTGAAGTCGATCGCGGCCCGTTCCTGAATCGGCAAGGCATCCATATCTGCGCGAATAGCCAGCAGTCGGTCATCCTGCCCAGTGCCCTTGAGGGTGCCTAACAAGCCCACCCGTCCCACGCCTTCCTGGACATGCAATCCCGCCGATGACAATACCCCAGCCACATAGACAGCGGTTTGATATTCTTGTCCGCTCAGTTCTGGGTGGCTGTGGAGGTGCCGCCGAATTTCAATCAACCGAGGGGCAAGCTTTTGGGTAATAGTATGAATACGATCGCAAATAGGAGTCGGCAGGTCTTGAGTTTGCATTCCAGCATCAGGATAGAGTCTTACTGTACCCATAATAGCGATCGTTCCTCGGTCAATCGTTGCCCGATCGTGGGTTGATGGAGGCGATCGTGGATAGGGAACCTTGTCTTGGGTGGAAAATTCTGAGGGCAACTGAATCAACTGCCGCCAATTGGAAATTACATTCCTGGCGTGAGGCGGTCAATGTCCTCCACTTTTCCTTCAGTCATAGGGCAAGCTAAACCATAGAAGGCTGAGTTTAATTTGCTAACCTCGCTAGTTTGGGAAATCCCATGTTTATTGACACGACAACGCTCTCGTCCGCTGAATTGAAATCCGCGATCGTGCGGGCTCCGTTGGAGCTTTCCCCAGAGGCGACGGTGATGGCAGCGATCGGTGAGATGAGCGGTGTGCGAACCATGTGTGCAACTGCCAAATCGATCAACCATACGGTGGATGAACTTCACCTAGAGGCGCGCTCCAGTTGCGTTTTAGTGGTGGAAGATAAGAAATTACTTGGGATTTTGACGGAACGGGATGTGGTGCGCCTGACGGCCCAGCAGCAATCGATCGAGACCTTGACCCTGCGCGAGGCCATGACCACAGATGTCATTACCCTGCAAGAATCAGCCTTCACCGATCTGTTCTCCGCAGTCAATTTGCTTCAGCAGCACCATATCCGTCATTTGCCTGTTTTAGACGACCAGCATCACCTCGTCGGACTCCTTACCCATGAGAGTTTGCGGCAAACCTCCCGCCCGATCGATCTCCTGCGCTTACGACTGGTGGCAGAGGTGATGACAACGGATGTGGTCTGTGCAGCGCCAGAGTCCAGCATGTTAGAAATCGCCTGCTTGATGACCCAGCATCGGGTGAGTTCTGTGGTGATTACCCAGCTTCAGAGGAGTCAGCATCAGATGACTGGACAACGGGCGATCGGGATTGTGACAGAGCGAGATCTGGTTCAGTTTCAGGCAGTGGGTTTAAGTTTAGACAACTGTACGGCGGGGATGGTCATGAGTACTCCGCTATTTTCAGTCCATCCCGAGGATTCTCTTTGGGTGGTTCAGCACCTGATGGAAAAGCACTTGATTCGCCGCTTAGCGGTCACAGATGATCAAGAGTGCTTACTAGGAATCGTCACCCAAAGCAGCTTATTGCAAGCGCTCAATCCCCTAGAACTCTATAAATTGGCAGAGGTTCTCGAAAAAAAAGTTCTGCAATTAGAAGCTGAAAAAATCGAACTTCTGCAACACCGCACCCTAGAACTAGAGATGCAAGTGGCTGAACGAACCGCCGCACTTCAAGCCAAGGTTGAGCAAGAACAATTAATCGCAACAATTTCCAGTCAGATTCGATCGTCGTTGAACTTATCTGAAATTCTTAAGACCACGGTTGATAAATTACGACTTCTGTTTCGATGTGACCATGTGGCAGTGTGGAAATTTCAACCGGACTGGAGTACGGTTGTGGTTTCTGAAGCCTCAGCCCAAGAGGAGAAGATGTTTCTCGGCTTCCAGGCAACCGATCATTGTTTCGCAACGGATTGGCTAGAAGCCTACCGCAATGGTCGTGTTCGGGTCGTTGAAGATATCTACCAGGCTGAAATGACGGATTGCCACCGGGAATTACTGGAAAGCTTAAATATTCGCGCCAAGGTACTTGTGCCGATCACCCAGGGCCCATTGTTATGGGGATTATTGACGGTGATTGAAACCCAGCACCCTCGCCAGTGGCAATCCGATGAAATTATCCTACTCCAACAACTCGCGAACCAAATCGCGATCGCGATTCAACAGGCAAACACCTATGAACAAATGCAAATGGAGCTAGTGGAGCGCAAACAGGTAGAAATTCAGTTACGGGAAAGTGAACAACGCTATGCGACCTTGGCAGCAGCCGTTCCGGTGGGGATTTTTCGGACAGATGCCCAAGGCAAAAGCATTTATATTAATCAACGCTGTTGTGAAATGATTGGATTGCGTGCGGAGGAAACCTTTGGAGATAATTGGCAGCGCTATTTACATCCCGATGATGCTAGGAAGGTGGGACAGGAAGCCATTGCATCTCGCCAGGAAGGCAGGCCGTTTCGCTTAGAGTATCGCTGTCTCCATCCGGACGGTAGATTGATTTGGGTGTTTGGTCAAGCGGTGGCGGAGTATGACACCCAGGGCAACATTATTGGCTATGTGGGAACCTTAACGGATATCACCGATCGAAAACAGGCAGAGTTGGCGTTACAGCAGTTAAATCAAAATCTAGAGGTCATTGTTGAACAACGCACCAATGAATTACGCCAAAGCAATGTTCAACTTTCCAATGTCAACGCAGAATTGGCTCGGGCGACTAGGCTAAAGGATGAATTTCTGGCCAATATGAGCCATGAATTACGCACGCCCCTCAATGCCATTCTGGGGCTGTCTGAGGCGTTGCAGGATGAGATTTTAGGGGATTTGAACGATCGACAGCAACGGTCGATCGCGACCATTGCCAAGAGTGGTCGGCATTTATTGGAATTAATTAACGATATTCTCGATCTGTCTAAGATTTCCGCTGGCAAGTTAGATTTGGATGTAACTTCCATTTCAATTCGGCTCTTGTGTGAAGGCAGTTTGGTGTTTGTCAAGCAACAGGCTCACCAGAAACAGATTCGCTTGGCCAGTGAAGTGCCGGATGATCTCGGCAATATCATGGCCGATGAACGACGCATTCGCCAAGTTCTGATCAACCTATTGACCAATGCGGTGAAGTTCACGCCATCTGGGGGGCAGGTTACTTTGCGGGTTGCGGTTTACGCGGGTCAATCCAATTTAGGCCATCTAGAACCCGCTTCGATCGGGAATATACACCTACCGCAGCCGTTTCTGAAACGATTGCAGGACTCATTGCGACAAACAGCATCCAAAGAATTACCACGGCCTGAGCAATCCTGGATTCTTTTTCAAGTCCAAGATACTGGCATTGGCATTGCTCCGGAGGATCTAGCACGGTTGTTTCAGCCGTTTGTTCAAGTGGATACGAGTTTGAATCGGCAGCAGACGGGGACGGGGTTGGGACTTGCGTTGGTGAAGCAAATTGCAGAGTTGCACAGTGGAATGGTTTATGTGGACAGCCAGCCAGAACAGGGGAGTTATTTTACGGTAGTTTTGCCCTATCAAATGCCCACGATCGAAGCGGTACCTCCCCGAGAAGTGGCTCCAGCCGATGGGATGGAAGGGGAGCCGATGGCAGGGGCACAAAACACGGTTTTTCCATTGATTTTGCTGGCGGAAGATAACGAAGATAACATTGAAACCTTTAGTGCTTATCTGTTAGCGCGGGGATATCGTTTAATGCTGGCTGGCAATGGGGAGGAGGCGGTGACCTTGGCGCAGAGGCATCGTCCGGATTTGATTTTGATGGATATTCAAATGCCGAGGGTGGACGGTTTGACTGCAATTCGTCGGTTACGGGCCGATAGTAGTCTGGCGGATATTCCGATTATTGCGCTGACGGCATTGGCGATGCAGGGGGATGCGGAGCGCTGCCTCGCCGCAGGGGCGAATGATTATTTGAGTAAGCCGGTGCGGTTGAAGCAATTGCTAGATGTGATGCAGCAGTTACTTTCTCCCGATCGCTCGATCGCCCCTGAGATCATTTAACGATCGCGTTCCATCATGCTGATGTATTTCCAATCGGAGCCGAGAACTGGAATCGGTGGACTCCAGCGAATGCGTTCACAAAACCGCAGGACTTGCAGTTGATTGATTGTCGCTTGGACTTCTTCGCGGGTGCCCACGAGGTAGAACTGGAGCGGTCTGCGGGAATCGTCGATCGGATTTCCTGGGCGATCGTTGTCACCAAAGCCAATAAAGCCAATGAACATGGGATTTCTCCTAGGTGTGGGGATGGGAGGAAATCCCAAAAATTAAAGCCACCCTTTGCGCAGGACAAGTAGGGTGGCCCGATCGAATGTTACAATCCGTGTCAGACCGCCTAGCTGCCGTTACAGCTGGGGGGTTTAGCTACCCTTTGTTGTTCGCAGCAACGCTGGGTAGCGCTTTAATTTTTGGGGTACAGCCAACTCAATCGGTGAAGGACACGGTTGCAACTGGCTATGAAAAACCAGCCTAGGGGTAAAGTGGGGCGCTGTCAACTGTATTTTAATTCTTTGCAATTCTGTGATGTTTTGTAATATTTAGGGGTGGATCTTGCTAAATCCGGATCCCCCTAAATCCCCCTTAAAAAGGGGGACTTTGAGAGTAGGAGAAAATTTAAGCTAATAAGAGAATTTTTGAGAAAGTGTGATGAAAGGGTAGGAATGTGGATTATTTTGGCTCGATTCCCCCTTTTTTAAGGGGGGCTAGGGGGGATCGAATATTTAGGGGAACTAGGAGCGATCGGGCGATCACGATGTTAGAGATCTAGCGACCGACTAGAGCCGGAAGATCGAGGTTGAGTTTTTGGCCGAGGTCGATCGCGGTGTTGGTGAAGTCGGTGACGTTGGCGACGGTGCCTGCGATCATCGTGGCGGCAGTGAAGAGGGCAATGAGGCGTTTTTTGATGCGGGTGTTGTTGCGTTGTTCTGGGGGTTTGCTGAGTTCCGTTTCGAGATCTTCTAGGTCAATCTCAATTTCTTCTTTTGTTTCGCTGGGAAAGGTTGCAGCCGTTTGGCGCAAGCTGGCGATGAGTTGTAAAAGTTCTGCGGTATTAGTGCCAATATATTGGTTTGCGTTCTGTTGTGCGTTATCTCTGACCTCATTCGCAAAGTTTGCAATATTGGCATTCCGCAAATCATTGGAGTATTTAGATTCTTGATTCATAGCAACGGCCTCTGCTTTATTATGAATGGGTCTACTAACCGCTAGTTTAGCGATTTCTCGCATATCCTCATATTCTCTTCGATAATCTTCATCCCCTCTTTCTTGTATCCTTCGCCGTTGGCGTTGTTCCATGGATTCGTAACCGTCGAGAAGTTGCCGTAAATTGAGGCGGAGTTTGAGTTTGCCGATCGTTTTAATTTGTTCGCCCATGTCTTCCAGTCCGAGCAACTCTTGGTAGTCAAGGGGGTCGGCGTCGGGGTGGCCTGGGACGGGGATGTATTCACCAATTTCCAGGTTGGCGAAGGATTTGTGGATGCGTTGGAAGGTGTCGCGGATGAGGGTGAGGAAAGCGCGGCGGGTTTGCTCGCGGCCACTGATGCTGATGAAGATTTTGCTGTCGGCGGGGTCGGATTTGATGCGGGCGATGTTGCAGGGGTCGCCGTTTTCGCAATATTGCAGCAGGACTCCGGTGCGCCAGTAGGTTTGGTTGTGGATTTTTTCGTGGGAGAGGACGATGAAGCGGGAAATGATGCTGTCGGGCAGGATGGGGTAGTGGTATTGGAAATCGAGGGTGTCGTCTGGGAGATCGGTGTTTTGGGGTTGTTCTTTGGGCAGGATGGCGGGGATGAGGTGGTGGGGAGAGTCGGGCAGGGGGAAGCAGAGTTGGAATTCCTGCATCAGTTCGATCAGGCAGTGGTGGCGGTTGGGGGGATAGCGGTGGCGATCGAGGATGCGAGTGAGATCGGCGCGGGTGAGGATGCCTTTGGTTTCGGTTTTGAGACGATCGTCGCTGAGGAGGGCGTAGATGCCGCTGGTGACCCAGTGGGGGTTGAGGATGCTGGTGGTTTGCAGGATGGGATGATCGCGGAAGTTGAGGACGATGCCGAGGTTGTGGAGTAGGCGGATGAGTTGGTCTTGGTCAATTTCTTCGGTGATGTCGTTTTGGGCGCAGAGGGTGATGTAGCGTTCGAGGCTGATGAAGTCTTGGTCGAGGGTTTCGAGGGTTTGTTTGAGGTTGAACCAACTGAGGGGCAGGAGGTCATAGACTTCGCGCAGTTCGGCAATTTCGTGGTGAATTGCCTGGGAGAGTTCTAGGATGCCTTGGCCGGTGGCGCAGGAGGTTTCGAGGATGGCTTTGATGTTGGGGTATTTTTCGCGCAGGGCTTTGCGGTTGATGTCGAGGGGTTGTTCGTCGCATTTGTTGCCGACGATGATGACGGGGGCGCTGTCACCAAAGGTTTCGATCAGTTGCAGCCAGTAGTCGAGGCGGTTTTCTTCTTCGCTGGTGCGGCAGTTGGCGATCAGGAGATAGAGGCTGCGTTTGGTGAGGAAGAATTGGTGGGTGGCGTGGTAGATTTCCTGGCCGCCAAAGTCCCAGACATTAAGACGAATGGGTTTTGTATTAACTTCGATGTTCCATCGAGTAATTGCTAAACCATCGGTTTGGGATTCGTTGGGATTGTATTGATCATGCATTAAGCGATTGAGCAGAGAAGTTTTGCCAACGCTCCCTTGACCAACCAGCAGGACTTTGGCTTCGTTCAGGGGGCGGTATTCCCCGCTGCGCAGTTGCTTCAGGTAATTAAAAATATCTTCCACCGATCCTGGATCTTCGTTCAGATCAGCAGGGCCGAGGATCTCGGGAGAAATGGGCAGGCGATTGCGCCGTAAATCGAGGGTTTTGAGTTGTGGTAAATTTTGTAGACAATCAGGAATCGCTTCAATTTTGTTATCTCTCAAAGATAAACTTTCCAACTGGATTAGTTGGCCAATGACTTCTGGAATCGCCCTAATTTGGTTATAAGAAAGGACAAGGTCTGTCAGATTCGACAGTTGACCGATCACCTCCGGTATCACCCCAATTTGGTTATTCAAGAGGTAAAGCTGCGTCAGATTCGTCAGTTGGCCGATCACCTCCGGTATCACCGCAATCTGGTTGTTAGAGAGGGAAAGCCACGTCAGATTCGTCAGTTGGCCAATTGCCTCCGGTATCACCGCAATCTGGTTGATAGAGAGGGAAAGCTGCGTCAGATTCGTCAGTTGGCCGATCACCTCCGGTATCACCGCAATTTGGTTGGTAGAGAGGTAAAGGTGCGTCAGATTCGTCAGTTGGCCAATCACCTCTGGTATCACCGCAATTTGGTTGTTATAGAGGTAAAGGTGCGTCAGATTCGTCAGTTGGCCAATCGCCTCCGGTATCACCGCAATTTGGTTGTTATGGAGGGAAAGGTGCGTCAGATTTGTCAGTTGGCCGATCACCTCCGGTATCACCGCAATTTGGTTGTTAGCGAGGTAAAGCTGCGTCAGATTCGTCAGTTGGCCGATCACCTCCGGTATCACCGCAATTTGGTTGTTAGCGAGGTCAAGCTGCGTCAGATTCGTCAGTTGACCGATCACCTCCGGTATTACCCCAATTTGGTTGTTATAGAGGTAAAGCTCCGTCAGATTCGTCAGTTGGCCGATCACTTCCGGTATTACCCCAATTTGGTTGGTAGAGAGGTCAAGCTGCGTCAGATTCGTCAGTTGGCCGATCACCTCCGGTATTACCCCAATTTGGTTGTTAAAGAGGGAAAGCTGCGTCAGATTCGTCAGTTGGCCGATCACCTCCGGTATTACCCCAATTTGGTTGTTAAAGAGGGAAAGCTGCGTCAGATTCGTCAGTTGGCCGATCGGTTCTGGGATTTCGGTCAAACCTATACTGACTAATTCCAAGACTGTTAAATGTGACATTCGCAATACCACTTCAGGAATCTCTCCAAAAGGATTGCCAGCCAGATTTAACGTTTGCAAATTTTCTAGTGCTGTCAGTTCCGCTGGCAAGGTCGTAATTTCATTAGTCACTAGCGTCGGAAGAACGTGATTCCCTACCCGTTCCCATTTCTCCACTTTTCCCAATACCAACCGCTTCAACCCCGTCAGCCGCCCAATTTCCTTCGGCAGTTCCGTCAGCCCCATCCCCGACAGATCCAATTCTTCCCATTGTTCATCCGCAGCCCGGTCAATGAGACGGAGGAGTTCTTGGGGAGTGGTGGGGTTTGGCATGGTGAGAGTGGGAGGGTAAGAGGGTGGGAGACAGCTAGTTTTATTTTGACAAAAATTTTTAGAATTGGGAACGTGAGCAACCTACAATCGTTCCATCCTTGTATGGCAAAACTACCAAACAAGCACCCAGGACATATCCATAGAAGTTGAGGAAAACAGCATCAACTACATCAAATCCTGGAGAAACGATCGCAGCCCTGAAAAACTGCTCGTATCAAAAGTATCAACTCTAACGATCGTAGTTAGAAGTCGAGATAGGAACGCTATAGTAAGTATTATGCTGCTTTACTGAGTCATCCTTATGTCAGACAGCCTTCGTTACATCACAGACAACACAGGCAAACAAATTGGAGTTCTGCTCGATCTTGACGCATATCACCAACTCACCCATCCATTATTGAACGATCGTCAATGTCTCATTGGCCTCAGCCGCGAAGAACTCCTTGTCCTTGCCAACTGCAAAATTTCCCCAGCAGAGCAATCTCGCCTCGACGAACTACTGGCCAAAAACACCGAAGCTCAATTATCAAGCACAGAAACCAGCGAACTCGATCGAATCCTCGCTGAAGCAGATCATCTAATGGTGCTCAAAGCCCGTGCCCTCTACACGCTCAAACGCCTTGATGAGCACACGATCGCTTCATGAGTACCTACATCTCCGTAACCCTTCAACGCCGCATCCGGCAGCAATTCTGTAATCGTTGTGCCTATTGCCAAAGTTACGAAGCACTTATGGCTGTAACCTTTGAAATTGAGCACATCATACCGCAATCCGCAGGCGGAGAAACAGTCTTGGAAAATCTCTGTTTAGCCTGTCCACCCTGCAATCGTAGTAAAGCTAATCGGCAAACTGCTCTTGATAACGATCGTATTTAGAAAATGGGGGACTCTCAACCAATCCCCCTATTCCAAGAATTCACAACTACATTAACAGTTATTCACCATCCTGTAGCTCAACCAATCACCACAGAATTCGCGATTACTTCTTACCCTTATCCTTTTTACCCTTCTTCCCCTTCTCCGCAGGTTCGATCGTAGCATTGCCATTACGATGCGCCTTGCGATGCTGCACCTCCACCACCGTATGGACATTCCCACGGGGCTGAAAATCACCCTTCACCGTTATCTCCAACGGATCACAAGCCGCCACCAAATCATCCAAAATCTGATTCACCGACTCTTCATGGGAAATGTACTTATCGCGATAGCCATTGACATACAGCTTAATCGCCTTCAGTTCCACCACCTTTTCATCGGGCACATAATTAACATGGATCGTCGCAAAATCCGGATAGCCCGAAAACGGACACTTACAGGTAAACTCCGGCAACGTAATGCTGATGTTATACTCCCGTCCTGGGCGCGGATTCGGAAACGTAATCAGCGTCCCTTCCTCAATTTCCCGCTCACCATACTTCATCGTCGTAGCCTGGTTCGCTTCAGTCGTAGGTTCCACCATAACAATCATTCCTAGGGTTCAACAGGACTCCTGGGAGCCCCATCGCTGATAATACGCGAAAGCGATCGTCCTTGTGGCGTTTTCTCCACAGCGAATTTACTGGACTGACAGGTTTCCAGGGTGTGCGGGGGAAGTCCACAGGGTAGACTAGGCATGGATATCATCCACAGCTCTTGTCAGTTGTTGTTGTGTACGTTGTTGTGAGGAATCGCTATGGAATGGACTGCTGAAGCCGAAGCCAAACTGAAAGAAATCCCCTTTTTCGTCCGCCCCGCCGCCCGCAAAAAAATCGAAAAACTGGCAGAAGAAATGGGCGCAACCCAAATCACCGCCGAAATTTACGCCCAAGCCAAAGCCAAATTCGGCAGCAAGTAATACCAAATCAACCTGTGATTGCAACCCATGACGATCCCCCTAAATCCCCCTTAAAAAGGGGGACTTTGAAAGAATTTGACTAAATTCCCCCCTTTTTAAGGGGGGCTAGGGGGG